>JAIVJP010000273.1 GCA_020199975.1 Acidobacteriota bacterium | reverse complement strand
ATCACTGGCTCGGTCTTTCGCTTGCGGGAAAAGGTACGAACAAGAACGGCATCGGGGCGCGCGTAACTGTTATCGATACTAGCAATCGGAAACAGATTTTCGATATCTCGACGGCGGGGAGTTATCTGTCATCAAACGATCCACGCGTGCTCGTGGGCTTGGGCCCCGTGACTGAGGTGCGCTCGGTAGAAGTTCGCTGGTTAGGCGGCAAGACGCAAACTCTCACTAATCTCACCATTGACCGGTATCATGTCATCCCCGAACGATAAAGAATCGACTAAACGTTTGCTGTCAGCTGTCGTCAAAGTACAGCATGGGCTGGCTTAGTATCACGACGTCGCGCAACCATCTTAGCCCCATCTTCATTCCGTTGCGAAAATGCCCCGCACACCGCTCCAGGGCATCGATCTCAACCATCTGTTTCCACAGTCGCCCCTTCAGCGTAATGTTCGCGGGACGCAAGCTCAACGACACTAAAAAAGAGGTTGACATCGCCTCGGGGTCTGGAGTATATCACCACCACATCACACTATTTTGGTAGAAACCACCAAAGGTTCAACGTCCCAAGCTTATGGCACGAACAAAGCATATTGCCCCGGCGAAAGCAGGCTGTTTACTAAGAATCAAGAGCGCGATCGAGATGTTCAAGCCGGCGGAGAAAGCCGTTGCCTACTATGTTCTCAGCCATCCGGAACAAGTAATGAACATGTCGGTGTCCGAGGCCGCGCGCGACATAGAGGTCGGAGAGTCGACCGTAATCAGATTCTGCCGCGCCCTCGGCTATAAGGGTTATCAGGAATTCAGGTTAAGGCTCGCGCAGGATTTGGTGGAGCCCGTTGAGTTCATCCACGAAAACATCACCTTTGCCGACAGCTCTGCGGAACTCGCGCAAAAGGTATTCCAGACTAATATTAAGGCTGTCGGCGACACCATGAAAGCAGTCGATCCCCAAATGGTCGAGGTAGCCGCCAAGGCCTTGGCGGACGCGGGAAGAGTCGACATCTATGGAGTTGGCTATTCCTCATTCACCGCCCTGGATGCCAAGTTAAAGTTTGTTAGACTCGGTCTCACCGCAGATGCTTACGGAGACGCACATCTGCAAGCGATGGCTGACGTAGTGCTCCTCACCGCATCACCAGAGTCTCCCTTAGGCGGTGAAGTGCTAACTTCAAGAATTGCGCAACTCTGCGTTCTCGATGTGCTTTCCGTCGCCCTCGCCGTAACGCTCGGCGAAGGGTGTCTGGATTTGATCAAGAAGACTTCCGAAGCAGTGAAGAAGAAGCGGTATTGATCTAGAGCAATAACAAACGCCCAGAAGGGATTCAGGAGACTCGCCATGAGAAGAAGCTTGGCCGGAATGTTTCTCAGCTCTTTCCTCCTGCTGCTGATGCCTTTGGGGGTGCTCGCCCAAACGGAGAGAGGCTCCATCAGCGGCGTCGTCACCGACAGCACGGGCGCAGTGGTCCCTGGTGCTACGGTGACCATCACAAACCTTGCCACCAAATCGAGCCAGACTCTTACTACTAATGACCAGGGGCTTTATGAGGCGCCTTTCATGTTGCCCGCGACTTACAAGGTGACAGCAAGTGCACCCGGATTCTCCACATCGGTGGTAAATGAAGTGAGCCTCAACGTAGGCCAAAGGGCGCGTGTGGATGTTGCGCTCACGCCAGGAGATGTTTCAGCGCAGATAGATGTCGTAGAAACCGCTGCCCTGTTGCAGACCGAAACCGCAAGCATCGGCACGGTAGTTAATACCCGGCAGCTCACCGAACTCCCTTCGCTCGACCGTAACATCTACAGCTTTCTCACGCTCGACTCTACAGTCACCAGCGGGTTTTCGGGCAACGCGGAGGCGTTCCGCCTTGAGAGTGGCGGCACGTTCGCCATCTCAGGCACAAGGGCTTCGTCCGTAACTTTCAAGATTGACGGTCAGGCGAATACCGATCCAACCTTCGGCACTCCAACCATCACCCCGTCGCTGGATTCGGTGAAGGAGTTTCAGCTCCAGAACAACGCTTATTCGGCGGAGTTTGAAGGAATCACACAAGTAAACGTCGCGACCAAGACCGGCAGCAGCGCTTTTCATGGCTCCGCATTCGAGTTCGTGCAAAACGACTTGCTTCAGCCTCGCAATCCTTTGGCCGCACGGGATAAGAGCGGCAAGCCCGGTAAGAACAGGTTACGTTTCAACCAGTTCGGTGGGACCATAGGGGGCCCGCTCTGGCTACCGCGCTTCGGTGAAGGCGCGCCATCGGCTATCAAAGATCGCACCTTCTTCTTTTTCAGTTATGAAGGTAAAAGGCAGAATGTCATTAACCTCGCAATGGCCCGTGTGTTGACGGAGGCCGAGCGGAGAGGCGATTTTTCCAGTGCGCTCGGTGCTTGCCTCAGATCAGGAACTACTGACATCCCGCTGCGCAATCCGAATGGAACTCCGACAGGGCAATGTGTCAGGGT
>JAIVJP010000041.1 GCA_020199975.1 Acidobacteriota bacterium | reverse complement strand
CTTTGAATGTGATTGTCGCGATGACCATCGCGGTGGTGAAGGCAACATTAGTCGTGCTCTATTTCATGCACGTCCGCTACAGCGCGCGACTCATCTGGGTAGTTGTCGCTTCCGCGCTTTTCTGGATGGGAATTCTCTTCGCTCTCACGTTCAGCGATTATTGGACGAGAGGATGGCTGTGATTAGCTGAGCGTTACTTCCTCAACAGCCCACAACTTCATATCACGAACCACGACATCCTTCCCGCAGGAGGGACAACGCAGTCTGATCGTGGCATCTGAGGTCTTGATTAGAGTCGAGCAGTAGGGACAGGCACCTTTGACTTCATTCTGCGTAAATAGATCACGCATCATGATCAGGGGCAACACCAGGCCGGCGATGAGCAGTGGGATGCCGAAGATCAAACCGATGCTGGTACCTTGGCCCAGTGTGAGGCTAATGACCAAACCGGCAATGAAAAGGATCAAACCAATTCCAATAGCGAATGAAAAGCTGTAAGCACTATCAAATCTACGACCTGGTTTCACGCGTTCTGGCGTCTCTGACTCCATTTCCCGTCGTCCTCCAATCGCAGTAGTTGAATAATTGGCCTTTCCCGAATCAGCAGCACCTTCAGAGGATTTCTGTTTGAATTGACTTTTACTCCGCTATTTCTGCGTTTGTCAACTTCGGCTAGCGTCTTAAACTGAACGATTTTTCCTGCGGTTCCCAGCGCCAAAGGCGCGGAATTTGACAGCCAGGGGCAAGCGACGAAGGAGCGCCGCCCCTGGATAATGTGCAAATAAGTCCCAAGCCCTGAAAAGGGCGAAATAAGAGAGGGCACCAATGTTGCTAATTGCCTCCTTGCATGACTCTTGCGTATTCAGCTGATGAAACCTATTTCGCCCTTTCAGGGCTGTGTGCGTGACTGACCTGATCCAGGGGCCGCGCTCCTTCGTCGCTCGCCCCTGGCTTTCATATTTCGCGCCTTTGGCGCTTAGTTGAGCACTGCGATTTCAGATTAGGACACTGCTCGATTTCGGTTGGGAAACCAACGCCGACATCCTCCTGGCTGGGGGTACTGGGTCACGTCGAGTGTAGTGGCTGCGCAACCGAACATTTCAGCGGATTAACGCGGATGAACGCGAATCTCGAAAAGGAAGCCTCAGAAAACAAGACTCAGAAACAATGAGTAGAATTGAGAGAGGCTGTGGGAGTTGGTTTTCTAATGCTCCTTCAGATTCGCGTTTATTCGCGTTAATCCGCGGCCCGAATTTCGAAGTGAACCCACTACCTGGCCGGCTTTGACCCCGCCGTCCTTGCTGCTAAAGTAACGAGTTTTGATTCCCAGGTAATAAACCATATACGAACTACTATGAGCAGAACCATAATGAAGACGGCGACCGAAACTCCTTTTGAATCCTTCCTCAACCACCATGACGAAGAGGGATGGCTGGCGGCAGTTACCACCCTCTTGCGTTCAATTCACGAAGTCGACAAGACCGCAACCCAGATCTGGTTCTCTTTTTACCCGTTGGGGTTGTTCACCGCCCTGCAACAAGCGGCTGATCCGAAGAAACTCGCGCGCGAGCTGTTGCTGCAGGGAGACTATTATCTGAAGAACCAGATCGATTCTTCGCACAGGTTTATTTACGGCCACCGTTACTGGCCCGGAGTGAAGCAGGCAGTGGAGCAACATGCGGAAAAGTGGAACGGACCTCAGTCTGTGTCCACCGCTCCCCAGATTGAAGCCCATGACACTTCGCTTGCCGATCACATTCTTGAGATCGCCCAGCGCGTCGCTAGCGAATTAAAGGTGGACGCATCTCTCCTTGTAGGAATCGCCGCGGTTGCTTTCATGACGGTGCGGCAGACGGGCCTCGAAGCATTTAAGGCAGCGCCAGGTAAAGTTCTCATTGACGCCAAATATGCAAAGAAATCGCCGGTGCAGGTTTTGAAAGCGCGCGCGAAAGACGACAGCCAGGGCCTGTTTGGTTTTCTGAAAACCGTCGATAAGAAATGGACCGTCAACCACGACGAGAACGACGACTCCGCAAACTATAAGCTGAACAATGCGCAGGACCTCGCCTGGGGGGCGGAGGCCGATCGCTCGCGTGACTGGCGCGCAATTGATCCGCGGCGTGTGGAAGGACCAATCCCCGTGGAGTGCCGGTCGGCATCGTGCGGAACTTGCTGGGTCGGAGTAATCGGAGGAGCGGAAAAACTCTCCGACGTGGCTGCCCGTGAAGGAAAGCAGATTAAGAAGTTTGGGCCTCGCTGCTTTATGCTGCACTGCTCCTGCTCTATGTTCTCGCCACCAAAGAGACAACCGCGGCCAACGCCATCTTCCTGCAGTACACTGCGCCTCTTTACGTGCTGATACTTGAGCCTTTGTTCTACAAAGAAAAGTTCCGGCGACGTGATTTGCTTACCGTAATTGCCTGCGCAGTAGGCATGTCGCTCTTTTTCGTCGGCAAACTCCGACCTCAAGACGTGACCGGAAATCTTCTGGCATTGGCTTCCGGTCTCTGTTTCGCTTTCTATTTTCTGCTGCTGCGCCACTCCAGCTCCCGCGACGTGAACCGCGCGTCATCAGTAGTCTACGGAAATCTCCTGGTCGTCTTGATTGCTGCTCCCGCAGGTCTCGCTGCTCTCCCACGTCTCGGCCTGCATGATGGCCTTGCCGTTCTGTACCTTGGTGTGGTTCAGGTCGGAGTGGCTTACACGCTCTTTACGCTTGGCATGTCACGAGGGATTCGATCGCTCGATGCCGGAATAGTCGGTTACATCGAACCGGTATTGAATCCGATTTGGGTATTTTTAGTGCTGGGAGAGCGGCCCTCAAAGTGGGCCCTGGTGGGTGGCGCAGTCATCATCAGCGCCGTCGTGGCTCACACCTCTTTCAAAGCGAAACAAGGACGTAGAGTGATAACAGACCTCTGAGAAGAACCAGCGCTAGCCTTCAAAAATCTGCTTGACACCCAGGAGTAAGTTAGGCAATACGACGGAACTCAGTTTCCCGTCTTTTTTGGAAATGAGGCCCGGTCCAAAAGCCTTCCCGGTTTGATTTCGTACTTCGATCGTCTCTGCAGACTCATCAACCAACCAAAGCTCCTTAACGTCGAGTGCGGCATAGGTATCGGCCTTGGTGTTGCGATCGTAAATGGCCGAACCGGGAGAGATAACCTCAATTACGAGATCGGCTGTGGTGCGATGTTCGGGATCGAGCCTGGCTTCCGTCTCCGCTGAAACATAAAACAGGTCAGGCTCGAGGTAAGTATTGGCGCTGGTCCAGATTGCGGCGCGTGGCACATACAGCGTTCCTGCATCGCCCGACTTGATTAGATATTCTGAGAGCAGACGGATGAGTCTGCTAACAGCGTAGTCGTGAGTGTAGCCAGGAGGAGGGGTCATGTAGAGGACTCCGGCAATAAGTTCGAGCTTAGAGTGGTCAGGAGGTTCGGGAAGCTCCCAGAATTCTTCCAGGGTGTAGGTCTTGACGAGAGGGGAAGTGTTTACCCAAACCATAATAGATCTCCAGTGAGGATTCAGTGAAAGTATAGCATGGGGTCTTGATCCCCATCGAACCTGTCTTCGAGTTTCGCTACAGCAACCACTGTTGGCGATTATCGTAATACGCGGGCCTTTCGTCGGGATGTTGTTTCTTGAACTTCTTATAGCGATCGTGCCACTTTTCATATCTGCGATCCGAAGAGCGAATCGAACGATGCGGTATCACGCGCAGGTGCTCTTCTACTTTCCAAACATTCTTCGCGGAGAAGCGCCAGTCGTAGTTGCCCAGATCATAAAGATTTGCCAGACCATACCCTGTGATGCGTCCGGAGAAATCGATATAGGTATCGAAATAGCTCCAGGCCAGATCTCGCAGCCGGCGAAACACTGGACGACGGCCGTGTAGCCCGATATCGCGTGAGCGACCAATCGAGCCCCACAGGCCGTTCTTTTGAAACACAAAGATAACGTGGTCAAGTTTATCCCAGGATTCGAGGCTTAACAGAAGTGGAGGACACCCATGCTGTTCGAGAAGCACCGTGGCTACCAGAGCGGCTTCCAGGCAGTGGGCCTCCTTTCTCTTGAGCACTTCACGAAAAGAACGGAGTGTCCCGCCAAAGCTTTCCCAGTTGTACGGCATTGAGCTGAGAAACCGCTGCACCTGCGCTGGTGTGCGAAGCAAATCGACCAAATCCAACTCCTTTTTTGTGAAGGCCGCTCTTTGAGGTCTAGAAGTCATTTCAGAAGAGTTATTAGCAGATGGGGGAGCTAAACCCAAAGCCAGTAGCTCCCTTATCTTCTTTCCTTGCACTGGCAACGGCGCACAAGCCAGTATTTAAAAAAATGCCAATGACCTCTCGAGAAGCCGAACCGATCTTTCCTGGGTGGTTTCCTATCTTAGTCCAGGCTCGTATCGCCTTGCTTCAGGCTGCCTCAGTGATGTAAGAAATCACATACCAGATACAGCCGGAGATCAACCAGGCGCGTTTTGCAAATCCAAACTCGCAGCGGGAGTGCTCGGCCTTCCCAATATTGGAGACACTATGACTTCGATGCGCACAGGACGAGTGACCGAACACGTGGGTCACAAGAACACTAATTACGAACTCGATAGTTACGGTATTAAAGAAGCCAGCAAAGTGCACTGGAACCTCACCACACCTGAGTTGTATGAAGAAGTCACTCGCCGCAACGAGGGCGTTCTCTCAGATCATGGGACCCTAATTGTTGATACGGGTGAACACACCGGCCGCGCCGCTAAAGACAAGGCGATCGTGCGCGAGCCTTCAAGCGAGGACAAGGTCTTTTGGGGGGACGTTAACAAAGATTTTTCCCAGGACAAGTTTAACGCCCTCAAGGATCGGATGATGGCCCATGCAAGCGGTCGCGAGCTTTTCGTGCAAGACACGTTTGCGGGCGCGGACCCCAGTTACCGCTTGCCAGTGCGGATTATTGCCGAATTGGCCTGGCATTCTCTCTTCGCGCGCACGATGTTCATTAACGACCGTGAAGTTACCGCACCCCATCGTCCGGAGTTCACGGTTATTAACTTTCCCGGTTTTCAAGCTGATCCGCAGCGTGACGGCACCCGCTCGCCGACGTTTATTCTCATGGATTTTAGCCAGCGGCTGGTGTTGATTGGCGGCACTTCCTACGCCGGCGAGACCAAGAAGAGTGTGTTCACAATCTTGAACTACCTGCTGCCGCAACGTGGGGTGATGAGCATGCACTGCTCGGCAAATGTGGGCGACTCGGGCGACGTGGCAATCTTCTTCGGTCTATCAGGAACAGGCAAGACAACGCTCTCGGCTGATCCCGAACGCAAACTGGTAGGCGATGATGAGCACGGTTGGTCAGACGACGGCGTGTTCAATTTCGAAGGAGGCTGCTATGCGAAGGTGATCAAGTTGTCGCCCGAAGCTGAGCCAGACATCTATCGCACAACGGAGATGTTTGGAACGATTCTCGAGAACGTTGTTTTCGACCCTGAGACGCGCCAGATCAATCTGGACGATGCCGCGAAAACCGAAAACACGCGTGCTTCCTATCCATTGACGAGCATCCCCAATATCGTGCCTGAAGGCCATGCCGGCCATCCGCAAAACATTATCATGTTGACCGCCGACGCCTTCGGAGTGCTGCCGCCGGTCTCCCGGCTTACACCCGAACAGGCGATGTATCACTTCCTTTCCGGCTACACGGCAAAGGTAGCCGGCACGGAAAAGGGGATCAAAGAACCGGAGGCCGCATTCTCCACCTGCTTCGGCGCCCCCTTCATGGTGTTGCACCCGGGCGTTTATGCCGACCTCCTGGGCAAAAAGATGGGCCAGCATGACGCTGCCTGCTGGTTGGTTAATACAGGATGGAGCGGTGGACCGTACGGCGTCGGCCAGCGTATGAAGATTTCGCACACCCGAGCAATGATTCGCGCAATTCTTACCGGACAACTGACCGATGTGGAAACAAAACCAGATCCGATCTTCGGCGTAGGCGTGCCCGTCTCCTGTCCCGATGTTCCTGCGGATGTACTTCAACCGCGCAACACGTGGTCAGATAAAGAAGCTTACGACCGCCAAGCACGGGATCTCGCCCGTCGTTTCAATGCAAACTTCAAGAAGTATGAGAGCGGGGTGTCAGCGGGAGTCGGGGCAGTGGCGCCAAGAGCCGACTAAAATCGCCAGCCTATTCCTAAGCTTCCCTGGAAATTGTGGGTGGTATCGGCGGCCACTGGTATCACGACCAGCCGCCTTAAATCTAAACCAGCCGTCGACACATCCCGTGCAGCCACGTTGCGGTTGCCGAAGCGGATGATGGTGTCGCCTGCGTCTAAGCGCACGATAGTGTGCTTCGAAGGGTACCATTCGACTACGCCACCAAGATCGAAGGCGAAGTTTGTTTTGGCGGTCGGCTCAAAGCATCCGATCGGCGGCGGGAAGACTGCTATACAGGCGCCGACCTGTTGATAATCGCCTTTGCTGAAGCGCACCAAGCCTGGTCTGGCTTTGGCAAACAGGCCTATCGTCGCCAACCGCTTTCCGACCTTAGCCCCAAACAGGCCTTGCGTCTTACGCCCACCTTCCAGATCACGATTGCGGAGAAAGAAGTTTGCTTCGGCTTCGACCCCGACATGACGCGAGAAGCTATAACCAAGCCGCCCGCCAAAGCCCGGTTCCGTCTCGCGACCCGCAGCAAAAGACGTCATAACCGGGCACGGCGGGTTGATACAGGGGAATATAGTCGTGGCACCCGTCAGGATTGGCAGGCGGATCAGGGAAAACTGTCCTCCCACTTCAAATGATCCTTCATCGGATTGCGCCAGCGCTTCTTGAATATTCATAGCGAAAAGCATCATCAAGGCGACAGCTCCAATCGTCTTCTTGAACATACATACCTCCGGTCGAGCTTGGTTTTAATCTGAGAAGCAGGCAGGAATTACCATTCCCCATGGGGAGAAGACTGAAATGAAGCAAGCTCAATGCCAATTGGCCAGTCTTTTTTATTAAGCGGAAAAAGCCTGAACAGGTTAGCGCGCCTTAAGCTTAAGATCAGATGCCTCGTGGCTCTAGAATCTTGGATTTTATTCCTTTATCCAAGCCGCCTTATCCTGGAGGCCAATTCATTACGCGACCGCCAAGCACATGGACGTGAAGATGGAAGACGGATTGCCCTGCGCCCGCGCCGTTATTGATGACGGTTCGATATCCGGTGTCAGCGTGACCCTCCTGATTGATGACGCGAGCGCCGACGCGTAAAAGGTGCCCAAGCAGCGTTTCATCACGTTGCGAGGCGTCATCGAGAGATTCAATGTGCTCACGCGGAATTACCAGTAGATGATTGGGAGCCTGCGGATTGTTGTCGTGAATTACAACACAAAGTTCATCCTGATGCAGTATGCTTCCGAGAATTGCGATATACACCTTCGGCTGGGTCGCAATAGACCTCCACGATCTTCTTTGGCAGATTGACTAGCCACACCTCCGGGATTTCCGCACGGGCGTACAGAGGCACTTTGAAGTGGCGATCAGAGAGCACGGACATATCGCCCACCTCGATAATAAGAAGAACGTCTGACGGAATTGGATGACGCGCAGAATAGTAGTCTTTGCGTGGCCTTAGCAAAGCGATGTCCGGCACCGGCTCCGAAAACTCGTTGAGTCGGACTGGATTCTGGCTCCGAATCATTGTTCTTGGCTTTTCTTGACTGCGCAATAAATCGTCAAGCCGCGACACACAGGCTGCGTGAGGACTGCCAATGGGGCTCATCTTAATGATTTCTCCTTCGATCAGTTCCACGCGGTCATCTGGCTTTAGGACACCCGCCCTCGCCATCCGGTAGTACTCATCGACATTGAAATACCGCTTTTCGAGTTGCGCAGACATAACCACTTCAGAAACGATCCAGGAAGATGGTAGCACAGAGCCACAGCGAGGCGAAAAACCCATTTCACGGTTACGCTGCCGCCGCGTCCCCGGAAGCTTGCCCGAGTGGAGCTGTCACCGATTCCCGGATTCGCTCGATCTCCGCGCCAACCGCACGCAACTTCGCTTCAATCTTCTCATAACCACGATCGATGTGGTAGACGCGATCGATGATTGTCTCACCATGCGCCACAAGGCCGGCCAGGACCAGCGAGGCTGACGCGCGAAGATCCGAAGCCTGAATCGGAGCCCCAGTCAAAAACGTAGGACCATCGACAGTGGCGATCCGTCCGTGTAGTTGGATACGGGCGCCCATTCGCTGCAGCTCCGAGGCATGCATAAACCGATTCTCGAAGACCGTTTCGGTAATCACGGACCGGCCCACAGACTGCGTCATCAGCGCCATGTATTGGGCCTGCATGTCCGTTGGAAATTGGGGATACGGCTCAGTGGTCACGTCGCTGGACCTTAACGCTCGTTTCGAGCTGGCCCGCAAGGTGCTCGGGTTCAGTTCCTCAATCTCCACGCCCACTTCGGTCAGCTTCTTAATCACACTGGATAGATGTTCGGGCCGGCAATCCTTGATTTCCAACTCACCACCGGTAATTGCCGCGGCGACTATGAAGGTTCCAGTTTCGATACGATCCGGAATGATGGTGTGCTCGGCCCCGCCGAGTGACTCGACACCTTCAATCTCAATAGTAGTTGTGCCGCCGCCTCGCACACGCGCTCCCATCCTGTTCAGTAACTGGC
>JAIVJP010000040.1 GCA_020199975.1 Acidobacteriota bacterium | reverse complement strand
CTGCATCAGGCTCATGATGTGGGCAGTGATCATCTGACGAAAAGACGCGGAGACTGGGGGACGGGGAGATGTTTCCCCCGGTTTCTCCCTATTCCCCCGTCTCTCCCTCTCCCTGTCTCGACCCTTGTCCGCCTTCCCGTCTACCTGTCTCGACGTCTCCTCGACACTTGTGCCGATCTCCGCAAGTCCGGCACCGGCGGGGAACAGGACATAGAACCGCGTCCCTGAGGCAACAGTCCTTAAGACCTCGTCCGCCACTGACTCCGGGGAATCACGGTAGACCTCGCGGCCACAGTCTCGACAGTAGGTTGTTCCGACCCGGGCATAGAGCAAGCGCAGATAGTCGTAGACCTCGGTCTGGGTTCCCACGGTTGAGCGCGGATTTCGGGTTGAGTTCTTCTGGCGGATGGCGATGGCCGGTGCTATTCCTCGTACCTCGTCCACGTCGGGTTTGTCCATCCGCTCGAGAAATTGACGAGCGTATGCCGATAGTGATTCAACGTATCGCCGCTGGCCTTCGGCATAAACGGTGTCGAAAGCCAGCGATGACTTTCCGGAACCACTCACACCTGTGACCACCGTCATCTGGTTGATCGGGATCGTAAAGGAAATATTCTTGAGGTTGTGAACTCTTGCCCCGCGTACTTCTATGGCTTCTACAGGCATATCTAAAATCGGTCGCTGACCCCACGGAGGGAATTCTCGGCCCCTTGGCAAACTTCAAATGATACCCCGTTTTTGTCCGAGTGCGAAATAGGTTGGTCGGGAGGTCGGGAGTCTGAGGCGGTTTGCTCGAATGGGGCAATGTCACACGCCAGCACACACCGAATCCCAAGAGGACGGCTCAAGCCCCGCCAACTTGCAGTCAGGAAGGCGGACCCTGTCCCGCTCTTACAAAAAACAAGCATCGTTTAGACTAACAACTCGATTCTTTCTCACGGTTCACACATGGCTCGCAAAAGTCGAACCCCAATCTCCCAGACGTTGCTGAGTGGTTTGCAAGCTTAACGCGGGGTCCGCTTTCCTTACCTGCAAATTACTGTCGGCCCGACCTCAGCATTGACAGGCGCGCCGCGGTTGCTCGACAATCGGCCAGCCTTAGGTGCTACCCACGGTCCACTCTGTCATAGAGCACGCGTCTACATCCTCGACTAGCTCGGAACCGAAAGCCTTATCAACGAAGGTTAGTACTAGTTGCGGTTAGAGGTTAGTCTGGGCGAGGAAGGGGTTGGTTCTGGAGTTGGCAGGGCCGACACGGTCAGTAGCATTACAAAAATGAAACAAAAGACGGCGGTTCATGGGAGATCAATGGGGCGAAAGCGGGAAACCCACGCGGGCAGCCCGCGTGGGGTGCTAGGATTCAGCACCACCGGCTTGCTGTGTGCTGCGGTTCTTGTGCTGATGCCTGCGGTCTTCCGGGCTCAGCAAAACCCACAGGGCAAGATTGTTGGGGTAGTCAAGGATCAAAAGCAGGCGACGGTGAGCGGCGCCGAGGTCTCGCTGGTGCATCAGCACCAAGCCGTTCTGGCCACCACCACGACTGATGCAAAGGGAGGTTTCACGTTCGAAAACGTAAGGTCCGGCTCATACGAGATTAGAGTGACGCAGATCGGCTTCGGTAAACACAATTCATCAGTCCAGGTTAGTGCGGGCACGACTGCCGAGATGAAAATCGTGATGGACGTGGCCTCTATCGTGGACCAGGTAACAGTGACCGCGGAAACCGGCCAGGCGCAGGACATCGACCGGGTCTCGCAGCAGGTCAACGTTATCGGAGATGACGCAATTTTGCAGCGGGCGACTGGTGTGCTTGCGCAGGTGGCGGACGAAGAGGTGGGTATCTCACTGCAACGCACGAGCCCAACAGTCGGAGCGGTGGTGGTACGGGGCTTTCGCGGATGCCCGAGTTTGGTTTCGACACTCCGGTTGTGCATGGCGAGGTGAATACATTCTTCAACAGTGCCGATCTCTCATTCGGAGGAAATACGCTTTTAACTTACGGCACGCGGCGCTTTGGCATGCTGGTTAATGTGAGTAGTCGCCGGGTCAACACGCTTCGGCCTGGCAACGGGATTGATAGCCACGCTGCGGTGACGCGTTTCCTGGGTTTACCTTCCGACGCCTTGGGTACGAGACTAACCGACACTGCCTTCACCCAGTACGGCGGAACACTGCATCTGACTTACGCACCGCGCGACGATCAGCAGTTAACCTTCCGGTATCAGCGCAGCCAGCAGGACGGTGGCAAGCGCTACGATCAAACACTGGGCGGCGATGGGAATCTGATTGCCGATCTGCGCAACCTGATGCTTGACTTCGGCTACGTGCGCTACGTCAAACAGGGCGTCGGCTTCTTTGATAATGTCTCGTTCACTGTCTCATACAACAGCCAGCGCGAAGAGCGCGTTAATCAAGGCGGACAAGGAAACCCGTTGGCGGGAATCACCCACGACAAAGAGCGCACCGGTACTTACGGATTCAACTTTTTCCTCGATAAGCAGTTGGCATACCGTAACACTTTCTTGATTGGCGGCGACATTTATCGCGATCATGTTAACGCCCCCTCGTATACTTTTGAACCTTCAACCGGCGTGACTACGCTGACACGTCCCCGCGTTCCCAACGGCGCTCACTACATTCTTGGTGGTCTCTTCGTGCAGGATTCCTGGGAGACCATACCAGAGCGGCTACGCCTCAGCGGCGCGCTGCGCTACAACATTGCATCCTATCGCTCCCGCGCGGCGAACAGTCCTCTCGTAAATGGGCAGCCGTTGTTTCCTAATGATTCTCTGCGCGTTGCCGATTTCTCCGGTCGCATTGGCGCGGTGGCAACAGTCACGGACGGCCTCAACATAGCTTTCAACTACAGCCGCGGGTTTCGTGCCCCGAACATCACGGCCCTCGGTTCTGTCGGATTGGTGGGAGTAGGCTACCAGGTTGCGCCGTCGGATCTCGCCGGTCTGAACGCGGTAGTCGGAAGCACCGCAGATGAGAGCGCAGTCTCGACGGGCATCTCCGTCTCACCTCCGTTGTCAGAAACCACCAATAACTTTGACCTGGGGTTGCATTACCGTAAACCGCGTTTTGACACCGACCTAACGGTCCACCTGCTGGACTACAACGACACACTCGTCCGGCAGACGCTCATCTTGCCGCAGGGCTCAGTAGGGCTGCGCCTCGGCAGCCAGGTGATTGAGCGCCAAAACGCCAACGGCGCGGTATTCGTGCCACTCTCGGCGGCGCCGGTTCTAGTGCAGGCAAACTTCGGTGCCACGCGCTTGAAGGGCCTCGAATACACACTTAACGTGCGGCCGGCAGACTCGTACAGTTTTGTGCGTGCTGAAGACAAATCCACAGGAGAACCGCCAAACCTCGGCGGCGCGGGCCTCCCGCCACAACTGGGGTTTTTGAGCTTAGCCTACCGACCACCAGCCAAACGCTCCTGGATCGAGGCTTACTCAATGCTAGCCGGACGTCAGGATCGACTCTCGTCACTCGATCTCTCAGACCGGCGCACCGGGGCTGCCCGCTCCCGCATGAACATTCAGAATTTTTTTCGCCGGGGTGCTTGCGTTCGTGGGTTGACTACTCCCGGCACAATGGGGCAATGCGGATCGGTTGGGGGAATTCTGATTGCCACGGGTGAAACGCTCGAGCTTGTGCAGAACCGCGTGCTTGGCGGCGCGCAATCAGCGCCGCTCTTTACCTCAATACCCGGCTACGGCTTGGTCAACCTGCGCGGTGGCTTCAACCTCACTGAGGATCAGCAGATCTCCGTCGACTTCGAGAATATCGCCGACAAGAGTCATCGGAATCCGGGATGGGGCATCGACGGTCCGGGGCGCAGCCTCACGGTACGTTACCAATTGAAGTTTTAGATTGTGTTCTCTAGGTACTGAGAACGTCTTCAAACGGGAGATCGGGCTGGATCCTTGAATCTCGCGTGACCACATAGATACGCATCGCAAGAGCCAGAATAGCCAGTGCGATGGCAATCCAGATGATCGCCCAGATGAACGCCGGAATGCCGGTGGCGTTTGCCATGTTTACCGCGTCCGTGGGAACGCTGGTCGCAAACGGCGAAGAAAGAAAGAAAACCGTCTTTAGATCCAGCACGAGCAGCAGTCCGCCAAAGGCCATTGAACCTAGATACCCAGCGCTGGCCACAAAAGTTTGGGACACCAGTCCACCTTGTGTCGTGTAAGTTTCGCCGCTGGCGTTCATCGCCACGCTCAAGCTCCCGACTGAGTTTCCAGTAAGCAATGCGGCGATCGCATGTCCGCCCTCATGGATAAAGGTCACAAAAATTCGGAAAGGATAGGTCAAAACTTCGGCAAAGGGGATGAACCAGAGGACAATTGATATTACAGCTGCGGCCAGCAACGTCATCGCCTGAGGGCGCGCATCCTGGGAAATTCTTACTCTCATCGTTAAATCTCCAGTAAGTTCAGCACCATCCGGTCCCCATTAGCTCTCATCAATCTGACGACTTAAGACTCGTCCTCGTAAACGTCGTAAACGTCAAACAAATCGACGATGTTCCACTCAATCAGAAATCGGACTCTTCTCTCTGATAATCGCCCGATTTGCCGCCTGTCTTACTTTCGAGTCGCACCTCAGTAATCCGTATTCCTTTGTCCAACGCCTTGCACATGTCGTATACGGTCAGCGCCGCGATAGAGACCGCAGTTAAGGCTTCCATCTCGACCCCGGTTTGAGCGTTAGTGGCTACCTCTGCTTCGAGGTGCACACCGTTCTCGTTCACGTCTCCGCGTACTTCGATGTGGGTTAGGGGAAGTGGGTGGCAAAGCGGTATTAGCTCCGCGGTTTTTTTGGCGGCCATGATACCGGCGAGGCGGGCGGCCTCCAGCGGATCGCCTTTGGGAGTCCGGCGGCTCTCCAATGCGGCGAGTGTTTCAGCCGACATTAACACGCGCGCCGAAGCCACTGCGCGTCGGAAAGTCATCGTCTTTACGCTGGTATCAACCATCCGCACGCGGCCGTGTTCGTCAACATGCGATAACTCTTCCATACGCAACTCTAAAGAATTCCATTCGCTAGTTTGCTGCATGAGTTCTGGGGCCTGCGAATGGGATACCGGACTAACGAGGTAGATATAATGAATACTTCGCGGCCTATGGCAAAGTAGCAAAAGGACTATTGCCTTTTGTTCAGCATATCAGAATAATCTCAGTCGGAAAATCCAATCACAGGGCAGTACTCGTAAGGTCAGACATCCACAGTAACACTTCGTTATACCGTAACCGGGAGGGTCTCCTCATGTTTGAAACAGATAAAGAGGTCCTTGATTGGTATGAACAGCAGCCGCGTGCGCTGAGCAAGGAGTTCGTTAATAGCATTCGCTGGGATGAGGTAGCTAACTATCCCATCAGTCCCGAGTTCGTTCCGGTGCTATATTACATGCGCGACGTGGAGAGCTATACAGAGGTTTACTACAACGAGCTTCTGCGCACCCCGACGGGTCGGAACCCATTCTTTCGCAAGTTTATGGATCGCTGGAGTGTGGAAGAGTATGAGCATGCCAGGTTGATCAACCTATTCATGAACGCCGCAGGTATTCAAACCAGTAAAGACTGGCGGAATGATGCCAAAGCGGCCATTCCGCGGAGTTACACCATCGAGAATCAGATCAGTTCATGGATTGCGAAAATGTTTGGGAGACATTTTTCCGGCGTCCACATGGTGTGGGGCGCTATTAATGAGATGACCACGCTGCAGGGCTACCGCCGGCTATGGAAACTCGCGGGTCACCCGGTGCTTGAACAGTTATTGCGCGCCATCGCTCAGGAGGAAGCAATTCACTCCAATTTTTACTGGCAGGTAGCACGTCTTCGGATGGAAGGTTCAGGCTTTACGCGAAAGCTTTCACGATTTATGGTGGGTATGTTCTGGACACCCGTGGGACAGGGCCCGAAGCCACAAAAGGACACTGACTACGTTATCGCCACACTGTTCAAGGGCATCAATGGCGTGCAAATTTTTGATAAAAATGTCGGCCAGCGGATGGAAAGCCTGCCGGGATTTGCCGGGTTTAAAGTTATCACAAACAGAATTGCGGCAACCTCCATCGAAGGTTATTGCAAGCCGCGTATCATCACTATTTGAGTAAATGTCAGCTCTTCTTCAAGATCCCGTCGATTTGGAAAAGGAGCGACTGGGCTCGCCGCCGCCGGCGCAAAACGATCAGTTGGCGGGGGCGGTGGTCCTCATGCCCGACGGCTCATTGGCGAGTTCCTCCCCCGGATACAGTGGGATCGCGGAACACTCCACTCCGGCTCATGCCTTCCTGGAACATTCAACCTCAATCCTTTTTCCGGTCCTATTTGGTACCAATGTCTATTTTTCGTTCGATCGTCTGTACGAGCTTAAACTGCTCTGGCTGGCGGCACTTGCCATTCCACTCGCGTTCGTGTTGGGCGACTTCGTCGGAGGGTTGGTACATTGGGCCGCCGACACTTACTTCTCGGAAGATACCCCAGTAGTAGGCCCGGCACTGGTTAAACCGTTTCGGCAACACCACATTTTTCCCCGTGATATTTGCACGCATACGCTCGTGAGTATTGTAGGAAACGTGTGCATTCTGGCCGTTCCCGTCCTCGCGCTGTGCCTGTTTTTGCTTTGGGTGAGTCAGCATGGTCTGCTTGCATTTGCGATCTTGGGCACATCTTTAATGGCCGCCGCAACAGTCGCCACCAACGTCTTTCACAAGTGGGCGCATCAGGAAAGACCTTCCGCCGGAGTACGCTGGTTGCAACGTTTGCGCCTGGTCCTGGAACCACGGCATCATCAGCTCCACCACACGGAACCATTTGAAAGACACTACTGCATCACCAATGGCTGGCTTAATCCACTCTTGAACAAGATCCGGTTCTTTCGCAAACTTGAGGCCATTTTGCGCTTTCTCGGAATCGAAACTAACGCAAGCAAACGACTGGCCAAGAATAGCTGCGACAACCCTCGGATGTAAGTTTGCCTTCGCCGCAGCTGAGGTTCACGACGGTAAACGTACGAAGCGTACCGTCGACCCAATCCGGAGCGTCGCAACTCCGGCGGGAACTCTAATCAGTCCAGTCGCTCGCGCGAACGCGATGAAATCCGACGATCCTCCCCATTTCAAAGGTTGGGCCAAGAGATGCCCCGCTTCCCCGGTTCTTATTTGGCCTGGCAAATAACTTTCCCTATCGACTGATCCTTTTACGCTGCGTTCGAGTATGGCCCATTCCTCTTCAAGCGCCGGCTCATGCGCGCCCTGCATTGCGAACAACGAAGTGCGCGCAAACAGATTGAAGGTCACCGAGACCGACACCGGATTTCCCGGCAAACCAAATACGAGTACGCCGTTTGGCAGTCGTGCGAAGACTGTTGGTTTACCGGGGCGCAGCGAGACACGTTCAAAGAATATCTCTCCACCAAGTTCTTTCAGGGCCGTCTTGGTGAAATCATAAACTCCCATCGAAACGCCGCCCGAGGTGACAACAACGTCGGAGCGTTCGGCAGCCGTGGCGATCTGATGCTTCAGCAAGCCCGGGTCATCGCCGGCGAGGGGCATCAGTTCGACGATGGCGCCGGCCAGCGCGGCGTAGGCACCGATTGAATAATTGTTCGAGTCGCGTATCTGGTCCTGGCCGGGTTGTTGATCTACTGCGACTAGCTCGCTGCCTGTTGCCAGCACCGCAACCCTCGGTTCCCGCCCAACCGTCACCTTCGCCTGGCCAAAAGACGCCAGCACGGCCATCATCGCCGCATTGATGTGCTCGCCCGCATGTAGAACCTTCTCACCTGCCTTAATTTCACTGGCACGCCTAACGATAGATCTTCCCACCTCTGCAGATTGCTGGATCTCAACCGTTGCTCCTTCATCCAGTTCGTGCGTTAGCTCCACTTGCTGCACGGTATCGGCGCCTTTCGGGACTGGTGCGCCGGTCATAATGCGAACGGCTTGACCAGCCAGCATTTCGTTATGCCAGCCCGCGCCCGCCACCGACTCGCCCACAATTCGCAAGCGAACCGGGGCATTCTGAGTGTCAGCAGCCCGCACTGCGTAACCATCCATTTGGGAGCGATCGAAAGGCGGCAGGTCAGAATCGGCGATGACGTCTTCGGCGAGAAATCGACTTAATGCATCTTCAAGCTCGACCCGCTCAGGAGACAGCACCTGAGTCTGCTCCTTAACAATCTGAATGGCTTCGGCCACAGTGATCATTGAAATCGTACCTTGAACTGGTCGCAAATGACGCGGAGACAGGCCCCTACAATCGTAGCCCTCGGCTTGAGTATACTCCCAGTAATTTAGCCGGAAGGCTCGGGAAACTTACACCCGCCTCTCAGCGGTTCCACATTTTGAGGGGATAGCTGCATAGAGAAGGGACTCATCGGAAGGTGCGCCGGTACGGCGTCATCGGTAAAGCAACATTGCAGCGTGTCAAAAGCGCGTTCGAACCAAGAACGCACCGTCGAGGTGTGGCTGCCTTCTTACAACGAGATAATCAGGAGGCACGAGCAGGAGCAGATCGTGCTAATGAGGATTCTGAGAGGTTATGAAGGCCTCCGCATACCGGGCACCTGCAGATTTCTCGGTGCAAGTTTGGAGGATGGGTTCAAAAGATTCTGAATCCAAAAGCGAAAAGCGGCTGCCCTTAATCTGCGGAAGGACAACCGCTTAAAGTGGCGGAGCCGACGGGACTCGAACCCGCGACCTCCGACGTGACAGGCCGGCGTTCTAACCAACTGAACTACGACTCCGCATTCAAACCCGATGTCAAAAAGTAGGGCAGGCAATTCGATCTATCAAATCCTGCCCTGCCGCACGATACTATGTCTGTCCGAAGACAGCAAGAATCTCTATCCTGACAATAGTAAATGGTAGGCACGGAGGGATTCGAACCCCCAACCTCTTCCTTGTAAGGGAAGCCGTCTACCATTGACATACGTGCCTCGATACCTGGGACAGGCATTCCTGCCAATCGCTGCCCCCACTGCCAAACATGATGTCTGGCTCTACTAAACTCTCCTCGGGCACGCGCACTTCAAAGAGCATCAACTAACGTTGCGACGACTCTCATAAGTCGCTGCGAGCGAACGTCATGCTAAGAGAACCGCAGCGGGACTGTCAAGGTGAGCAGGAAAAGAAACACGGTAGTGGTCAGTTTGAGCTTGAGGTCAGATTCAAGGTGTTTTCGAATCCCGAAGGGATTTAAGTTAATAGCCGTGGGCGAGCGTTTGCGCGACGCCACGGCTATTAACTTAGATCCCTCCAGGATCACGTTCCGAAACCCAAATTAACCCCTACCGAGAAACCGACACTGTTTTAAAGCCACGATGCGCCGCGCGCTTTTGCAGTCTCAGTGTTTCAAGTTATAGTTATTCAAAGACTTCGAACCGCTTATCGTCATGCAAGCAAGCAAATCCAACAGCCTTTTTCCATTGCGCCAGAGGACTCTAACCCTGCTGCTAGTTTGCTTCTTCCCCTGGGTTTTGCCAGCCGATGGCCAGGAGCAAACGAAGCAACGGCCCCGCCGAGTTGCCGGAAGTGAAACTCGGTCTACTCCGGCGAAAGGCTCGCCGGTGTCGGCGCCGGAAGATGTGGACGAGGGTGACGTGGTGCGCGTCGAGACCCAGCTCGTCTCAGTCCCAGCGGTAATTAAAAACAACTCGGGACGACCGTTGCCAGGATTGCGTCGGGAAAACTTTCTGGTGTACGAAGACGGTCAACAACAGTCGATAGCAAACTTCGGCACCACGGAGGCGCCTTTTGAGATCGCCCTACTCCTCGATACCTCCGGCTCCACCCGCGCGGACGTTGCGCTCATCCGCCAGGCCGCGAATGCTTTTATTAACAACCTTCGCTCGGGGGACCGGGTCGCGATAGTGGCTTTCAACACGGAGCAGAAAGGGAACACGCAAGTCGCGACAGTCGAAGTGATCTCTGAACTGACAGCAAATCGACAGTTGCTTCAAAAAGCGATTCAGGGTCTGGGGTCCGCGAACGGAACGCCGTTTTACGACGCGCTGGAACGTGTCGCCCGGCAGGTATTTCGAGAGCCTCCGCGTGAGGATGTGCGTGGCCGTCGTGCTGTCGTCGCTTTAACTGATGGGGTTGATTCGACGAGTGATATAGACTTCGGCGCCGCGCGTGCGAAATTAACCAGCGCTGGAATCGCTTGTTATTTCATTCAGGTCAACACCGAGGATTTCGTCGAGGATCGCCTACTGAAAGACTGCCAGGATGATGGCCGCTTAAGTCTTTCGGCGAAACAGCTCGAGCGCTACCGCGCGATCTTTGTACCGCGCGCTAGCTCGGAAGACTTCTCAGACTTTTGCCAGATGGGCTCGTTTGAGCGGATGCAGATCAGCCGCGATCTTTACAATCTCGCCCGTCGGGAGATGAACGACCTGGCAAAGGCCAGCGGCGGCAAGAATTTCGTCGCGGCCAGCTTACAGGATGCTCGCGCCGCCTTTGCTCAGGTAGCTAACGAAATCGGTACGCAATACAGTTTGAGTTATTACCCTACAAATAAGGCACGCGATGGGAAGTTTCGAGCAATTCGCATCGAGGTGCGTGGCGTTCCTGACAAGCCACAGGTTCGTGCGCGACAAGGGTACTTCGCTCCGAAGGGATAGCCGGGGCTAAGGATCTACTGCCAGGAGCTGAGCAAATCCATTTTCCATAATTTTCCATTTCTCATAATTTCTCATTTGTTATTTCAGTTTAATGGGACCCAAAATGCTACATAGCATCTTAGCTATCAGTACGACAGAACCAGGGTCGATCCGGAAGGTGACAAATGAAATGGAAAATGATGAATGGAAAATGTTCTTTGGATTGACACATGTCTCATAACAACCATTTCAATCGCATTAGCCTAATAGTCCTTGACGGCGCGGGCATTGGCGAGATGCCTGATGCGGAGGCGTGGGGCGATAAGGGCTCCGACACATTCGGCCACATACTCGAGTCACGTCCGGTTCGTCTTCCAAACCTGCAGCGTTACGGGCTGGGTAACATTCGCCCGTTGAAAGGTGTACTGGCTTTGGCCGAACCCCGGGGTTCCTACGGACGATGCGCTCTGCGTTCTAATGGCAAAGACACAACCACAGGTCATTGGGAAATGGCGGGG
>JAIVJP010000039.1 GCA_020199975.1 Acidobacteriota bacterium | reverse complement strand
TCCTCATGCTTTCGCTAAGTAGGGAGGAAATTGAGTTGCGGGCGAAAAACTTGACCGAGAGCTTGTCACAAAGGTTTCCAAACTCGGGACTAATAATTGCTATCCCGGAGGGCAAGTCTGCTGTGGGAGGGGGTTCGGGTCCGGCCACTCACCCGGCTACCGTCCTCATTTCGCTTCAGCACGCCAGTCTTTCAGCGGACGAAATCCAGCGTCGCCTCCGGGTATCTTCCCCTCCCGTTATCGCCCGCATTGCCGGCGGAAAAGTCCTTATTGACCTGCGCACTGTCGCGCCCGAAGAAGAGCCCGAACTCATTGATGCAATAAGCCATCTATTCGGCGAAAACCTCACTTCCACACCTTAGGATTCTTTTTCGGTGGAGTTAAACAATGCTGGCCGTTGTACGCTCCCAATTACAAACCCAGCGGCTCTGGAGCAAGAATTTGAGGCTCACAGAGAAACTCGTAGAGTCCTACTATCCCTCGGACTTATTTATCGTTCCTCTACAAGAAGGTGCACCACAAGTGCACCTTTTATCATTTGAGTGGAGCGTCGACTCGTAGTCGAGTGTGATCTCCTCGCCCGGCTGGATATCGCGGAGTGCGATAAAGAGAATATGGCCATAGAGTATTTTCATGTAGGTGTTGGGTTCGCAGGAATGGTTTATGTAATGCGTGCCGTTCCCGTCTTTGCTGCCGTCGAGGCTCCAGTGATCATTAATCGCGCAGATACGGAGTCGGCGTCGTCCGGCGCGGCGATTAGCTTCTGGGTGGGATATTCTCTCGCCGGTGTACTCCGCTATCTTTCGGCCACGGGAAAAGTGCGTTTTCGAAAAACACCCCTTACCTTCAATTGTGGAACTCTTGATTTCCAGTCCAGGATGCAGCTTGAGCTTCATTGTTAAGTGCCTTAACGAACTGAGAAACCTTAAGTCCCACGTGTTGACGTGAGACCGACGCCCGGGCGCAGTCTTTCAACTAATGGAGCTTTCAAGCTTAACATTATTAACCCGCTGAAAAATTGGATTCGTGAAAAGGAAATGGCCTCCAGCGGTCAGCTTGGCGGCCACAAGGTCTTTCCCGAGCAACGGCTTATTTAAGTTTGAAGCTGCGGGCGATTAGATCGGTTTGATTGCGAATGCGAGCCAGCTTATCTCGCAGACCGGTGAAACGCAGCGCATAAATAGTACGGTTGTCGGCTTGAAGGTAGTAGATGCGGCCAATCATTGGCTTGCCGGTTTTAATAAACTCATACGAGACGGTTACACCATTCAAGCGGCCCGAAAAGGTCTCTTCTTTTCCTTCCACAAAACCCGGATGAAATCTGAATTTTTGATCG
Organism: Acidobacteriota bacterium; assembly: GCA_020199975.1. GTDB lineage: Bacteria > Acidobacteriota > Blastocatellia > Pyrinomonadales > Pyrinomonadaceae > PSRF01. The sequence continues at coordinate 6,247 of JAIVJP010000039.1, read as the reverse complement.
CGATCGCGCCGGGCGAGATCCGATGCCGTAGTTCCTGCATCTACAACCTCTTTTCGCAGCTGCAAATGCCCCTCGAGGCGGTCCCCATAGACGAACTCGATGTGTTCGTGCGCCGCATCGGGTTCGGAAACTACACGCCAGGTAGTCGAAGGCAGTTCAATTGTGTAGTCAATCTTGTCGCTGGTGAACACTTGCTGAGCACTGACCAGCGAACAGCTCAATGCAAGGAAGCCAGACGCTAGCATAATTCTTAAGACTGGCATGTTATTGATTAGCTCCATCCGCGGACGGCGGAATCAAAAGTTAGTATTGTGAGTTGTTCGAAATCGCACCCGGACATAACCTCAGATGCATCGCGGGAGTGGCTTAGTTGTCCCTGAGATCGGCTCAGCCATGGTTCGCCCGGGCCAGTGTTTCGCGTTGAATTCCTACGAGATGCTCAATTCCCTTAGTAGCCAGGTCGAGCAGTTTGTCCATTTGCTCTCTGGTGTAAGGCTGGCGTTCTGCTGTACCCTGCACCTCGATAAAGCGGCCGTCACCAGTGCAAATTACGTTCATGTCGACTTCTGCTCGGGAGTCCTCGTCATATTTCAAATCCAGTAGGGCCGCGTTGTCAACAATCCCAACGCTGATCGCAGCCACTTGGTTGGCGACAAGACTCCAGGGAATCCTTCCAGCTTTGGAAAGGCGCCTGCTGGCGAGAGCGAGTGCCACATAAGACCCCGTTATCGCAGCCGTGCGAGTTCCTCCGTCGGCTTGCAGCACATCGCAATCCAGCGTAATAGTCCGTTCGCCTAGAATCTTCATGTCAGTAACGGCCCTTAAACTGCGCCCGATCAAACGTTGAATCTCATCGCAATCCAGCGTAATGGTCCGTTCGCCCAAAATCTTCATGTCGGTAACGGCCCTCAAACTGCGTCCAATCAACCGTTGAATCTCATGGGTGCGGCCGGATGGGCCGCCGCGACCGGTCTCGCGCTGTACGCGCTGCTGAGTCGAGCGCGGCAGCATGGCATATTCGGCCGTCACCCAACCCTGTCCGGTATTCCGCAGAAACGGTGGCACGCGGTCCTCGATTGAGGCTGAACAGATAACGCGCGTCTGCTCCATCTGAATCAGCACGGAGCCTTCAGCATAGGGCAGGTATCCGGGCGTTATCTTTAAGGAGCGCAGCTCATCGGCGGCGCGTCCATCAGTACGTACGAAGCTCATCGTGCCCCCACACCTCAACCGCCTCCAGAACCGTTGGGGCAGCGCCAAGAAACCTTTCCGCAACCTTGGCAAAACGTTGAGCCGCGTCTGTTACGTAAAAGTGGTCCAAGTCGTCGCAGACCTGTCTTACCCGATCCGCGTTTGGTGCTCTGGGACGAGAGAGTCCTCTAATTTCCAGGAGGGACTGTACCTCGTTCGCCGTGGCGTTGCCAGAATCAATCAAAGGAATATCTCTGCCTACTGCATCGCTTATTACGCCGCGCAAGATGGGGTAGTGGGTACAACCCAGAACAAGTGCACCCAGGTCGCTTTTTCTCAGGTCTCTCAAATAATGCTCAGCTACTGAACGGGCCACCTCCGTCTCGGCCCAACCTTCTTCAGCAAGTGAGACAAAAAGAGGACAGGCCCGCTCGATTACTATCGCCGCCGGATCAAGGCTCGAAATCGACCGACGGTAAGCTTCGCTCCGCACCGTTGCTTCCGTCCCGATGACTCCAATTTGCTTGCCGTTTGAGCTCTCTACAGCTGCACGAGCACCCGGATGGATCACGCCAATGACGTCCACACTTAGAGCATCGCGAATCGCAGGTAACGCGAGGGCGGAAGCTGTATTGCAGGCAACTACCAGAAGCTTGATACCGTGCGACTCCAGAAATCTTGCATTCTCGGTAGCGTATCGCTCAACTGTGGCAAGCGATTTGGTGCCGTAAGGAACTCGCGCCGTGTCACCAAGGTAAATAAAATGCTCGTCCGGCAGACGTTCGTGCAGGGCGCGATAGACGGTGAGTCCGCCGACGCCGCTGTCAAAGATGCCAATGGGAAGCGAATTTCGGATTTCGGATTTCGAATTGCGGATTTCGGACTTCAATTCTCAGGGTCTCAGATTCCGATTTCAAATCCCAAATCCGCAATTCGAAATCCGAAATTCAAAGGATGGTGGAGGCGCCGAGAATTGAACTCGGATCCAAGAGCCAACGTCGAAGGACTCTACATGCTTAGTCACTTCTCTTTCATGTCCAGCAAGCCGGACAAAAATTCGCTCGCTGCCGAGTCAGTGAAGTGACAAAACCTCAGCAGGAGCTAGTCCGACTTTGTTCTCGCCCACTCCCACGGACCGAAGGAGCGGGCCAGCTCAACTAAGTGACATCCCAATCCGCGCGCATGAGCAACTTGCGGTGAGACGCTCGGTGCTTAATTAGGCAGCGAGAGCCAATTCATTGTTATTGGCAATTGTTTTTCCCTACGCTTTTTAACGAGCTGCATAGAGAAGCCCGGCATGGCATCCGGTCGATCGTCCAGGACTCCTGTCGAAGCCTGTCGCCCCCCGTTGCAAGGTGAGATTATAACAGAGCTTTTGTTATAATCCCCACCAGGGTGGGAACTTGCCCAAACGGGTAGCCGCCCGAGCCGTTTCAGATATTGAAAGAGGTTGAGTTTTTGATGGCAAAAGATTCCAGAACGCTTTCAGCACGCCCAGTTCTTAACGCTCCACCCGCCGAGCGCCAGCATCTTCTGCGCGGATTCTGGTTGCCGGCAGTGTTGCTTCTGGCCCTGGCGGCCGGGGGCCTGACCGGCATTATTGCTGCCTATGAACTGAATTACTCCAGGGCCGCCAATGAAGTTGCGGCCCTGGCGACTTATCGTCCCAGCGTGGTTACGCGAGTCTACGCCGACGACGGGGAAACAGTAATCGGCGAGTTTGCTCTGGAGAAAAGGATTCCTCTTAAGTACGAAGAAATTCCGCAGCTGGTAAAAAACGCGATTTTGGCAGTCGAAGATGCTCGGTTCTACGATCACGTCGGGATCGACCCGATTCGAATCATTGGGGCCACCTGGAAAAACCTCACCACTGATAAAGTAGAAGGCGGATCCACGTTAACCCAACAGCTCGCCAAGAATCTTTTTCTTTCACGAGAACAAACGCTTAAGCGCAAGGTAAATGAGTGGGCGCTGGCGCTCCAGATCGAACGCTACTACACCAAGAATCAGATCATGGAGTTGTACGCCAATCACACTTTTCTTGGCGCCAACGCGTACGGCATTGAGGCTGGGGCCGAGACCTATTTCGGCAAACAGGCGAAGGACCTGACGATCGGCGAGGCCGCCCTGCTAGCTGGTGTTCCCAAGGCACCAAGCGAATATTCACCGACGGCTAACGCCGTGAAAGCGAAAGAGCGAAGAGATCTGGTTTTGGACCTGATGGCTAAGAACGGGTTCGCTACTCAAGCCGAAGTCGATGCCGCAAAAGCGAATCCCATTCAGCTTGCCGACACGGCCTATTACCAATCCCAACCGCGTTCAAGCCCGTTCGATTACCCGGTGGAGCACGTCAGACAAGATTTGGAAGACAAGTACACGACTCGAGTGGCCCAGGGCGGGTTATCGGTCTACACCACGATTAATGTCGAAGCTCAGAAGAAGGCGTATGAGGTCGTCCGAGCCGGCCTCAGACGTTACGATCGTAGTAGGGGATGGCGTTCGAGCTACACGATGGTTCCGACCTCCGCACAAAACGGAGCCGGTCCGCCCGCCCAACAGGAATTGAATAACTTCAAACACCCCGACTGGTACGGTAATGAATACCAGGAGGGCCGTTTTCTAATGGGCTTGGTCATGAAGATTGATCGGGCGAAAAATGAGGCAACCGTGCGCTTTGGCAACTACACCGCCACGGTTACGCCCACGGAGATGGGCTGGGGACATCGGCAACCAAGAGATGAATTCAAAGTTGGCTACCTGGCTGAGTTTGAGATTAAAGAGGTGGACAAGAAAGCGCGCCGGCTAAAAGTCGATCTCTCACAGGTTCCCGCGGTTCAGGGCGCGATGATGACCCTCAATGCAAGAACCGGCGAAATCGTTACGATGGTGGGCGGGTACGACTTCTACAGCACCAGCAAGTTCAATAATGCAACTCAAGCATATCGGCAGACCGGGTCGTGTTTTAAGCCATTCATCTACACGGCTGCGGTCGAATGGGGCATGACGCCAAACACTCCGGTCAGCGGCGCACCGATCAGCATTGGCTCCTGGAAGCCACACAACTACGATGGTTCGCTTGGTAACGGCGACTTGCCTCTGAAAGTCGCGTTGGCGAAATCGATGAACATCCCCGCAGTCCACCTGCTGCAAACCGTCGGCATCCAAACCGGAGCTCAGATGGTGCGGCGCTTCGGCATAAAAGTTCCCATGGCACCTTATCTCCCTTCCGCACTGGGTGCGACGGAAGTGCCCCTGGATCAAATGGTCTCGGCCTACTCCGCTTTCCCAAACAAGGGTATCCGCGTTGAGCCACACATGATCCGTCGGGTGTTGGACCGCGATGGCGCAGTCCTGGAGGATTGGGAAAAGACTACATACAAAGTGATGAACGAGTATGTGGCGTTGACGATGGTTTCGATGATGCGGGGAGTAGTGGAGTCTGGCACTGCCACCGCCGCCCGCTCGCTCGGAGTTCCGGTTGCCGGTAAGACGGGCACCGTAAACGATCATACTGACGTCTGGTTTATTGGTTACACGCCGACCTATGTGACGGGTATCTGGATGGGCTATCCGGGCAAGAAAAAAGATCTCGGAAGCGGTATGACCGGAGGCGTGGGCGCGCTACCTTTCTTCATTAATTTCATGAAGCCTTTTCTGAAGGATAAACCTAAGGAGAACTTCGATAAGGCACCGTCAATGCCTGAAGACATGAGAGAGCTTTTCCGTCAGCGCCAGCGTGAACTAGCAGCTGAACGAGCCCAACTCGCCGCGGATGCCGAAACTGAAGGAGCCGATGAAAGTACGGTAACGATCGATACCGAACCGAAGTTAGAGCAACTAACACTGCCTCCGCCACCAAAGACGGAGTATCAATCCGCCGTAGCGCCCCCGAAGCCTGAAACGGCTGCGCCCGAAGCCGAGCCACCCCCACCGACCACGCGCCCACGCGAGGTGGAACCTCAGAAGAAGAAAGGGAAGAAGGGCGACGACGAACCTTAGTCGGGTAATGGAATAAGAGCTTGAAAGGCGCGACGATCGTGACGCTTGTCACTATCGTCGCCTTTGTTGTTGGAAGGTCTTGTGAACTTCAGAGAGGTGAGTTATTCTTTCATTTTCCGTTTTCCATTTTCCATTTGTCATTGTCTCATAATTGCTCATTGCTTGCCGGAACCTCTTACTGCCGGGATCCACCATTCTACTTTTACATTTGAAACTGGCATTTAACCTGACCAGTCGGGGTTCGGGATGAAATGGCTAATGAGAAATGCGAAATGGAAAATGGAAATGTTTCTTTTCCGCTTACACCAGCGTATCCAAGGCATATGGAAGCATCCTTCGCCACCACGGCCAGTCGTGGTTAACATCTGGACCCCAAAGGTCCAGCGTGTGAGGAATTCCCTTCGACTTTAGAATGTCGGAGAGATGGCGGCTGCGCTCAGGCGCCTCGTACGAACCCTGACCGGACATGATGAAGATAGAGTCGGCTTTTTGCAGCAGCGGTAGATAGTAGTCGTCGTTCAGATTTGGTAGATAGTCTAACGGATTGTTAAAATAGACATTGTCGTCATAGAAGTCTTTGAGGTAGGACCTCACATCGTAACTGCCGCTCATGGCAATCACACCGCGAAACTGATCCGGATGTTTGAAGTAAACATTGGCCGCCAGAAAGGCGCCGAGGCTCGCGCCCGTGGTGAGAGGCTTCGCATCTGGCTGGCCACTGTCTCTTCGAATTGCGGGCAGTAGTTCATCCACGATGTAGCGGTCGAAACGCGTTAGGAGTTCGGCCTTTAGGTGCGATGGCATCTGTTCATTAAGAAGGCTATAGCGATTCACGCTATTGATTGAATAGGCACGAATCCATCCACTTTCGATGTGCGGCCTTATGGCGTCAACCATATGAAACCGTTCGTACTCAAGATAGTCGGCTGCGGCCGTGGGCAACATCAAGAGTGGCTGTCCGGCATGCCCATAGGCCACGAGTGGCATTTCCATATTCAAGTTGGGACTAAACCAGGCTGTGGTCCTGCGTTCCATACAGTCCTTTCCGAGGTGACAT
>JAIVJP010000038.1 GCA_020199975.1 Acidobacteriota bacterium | reverse complement strand
GGGTCGAACAGAGCCGAAAATGTGACCCCTTTCAGGGTCAGGCAGTTTTCTTCGCCTATCCGTGGGCGTCGCGCAACGCGCTCGCCCACGGATATTAACTTAGATCCCTTCGGGATGATGTACCGAAACCCAAACTGACCCGCTAACCGCGGTTAACTCGAAACTCGAAACTCGAGACTCGGAACTTTGACTTTATTCAGCGGCGACAGCGTCCGCAGCTTTTGTGCGACGCGCGACAAAACGTCGACTACGTAATCTACCTCGGCAGCAGTATTATCTTTGCCAAAACTGAACCGAATTGCCCCACGCGCTAATTCATCGTTGCGACCGAGCGCGCGAATCACGGGCGAAGGCTCAAGTGTGCCGGAGGAGCACGCAGATCCTGTCGAGACGGCGATTCCTTCGAGGTCCAGGTTAATCAGAAGACTCTGGCCTTCAATAAAACGAAAAGAGATATTTGAAATGTGCGACAGCCTGCGCTCGGGGTGTCCGTTGAAAACGACGTCGGACACGCGTTCAGCAACTGCCGCCTCAAACTTCTCGCGAAGCTCTTTGGCGTTGTCATTGCGCTGATCTAACTCTTCGCGTGCGATTCGGGCGGCGGCTCCAAACGCAACAATTCCAGGGACCGCCTCAGTGCCGGCTCTTCGTTCCCGCTCCTGATGGCCACCTACATTCTGGCCTAATATTCGTACACCCCGCCGAACGTAAAGTGCGCCCGCGCCTTTGGGCGCGTAGAGTTTGTGAGCTGAAAGCGAGAGGATATCACAGCCGAGTTGCTCAACGTCTATCCGTATTCGGCCGGCTGCCTGGACGGCGTCGGTATGCAGCCAAAGATGCTTGCGTCCCGATGCACGTTCCTGGCGTACGAGTGCTCCGATTTCCTGGATCGGCTGAATGGTCCCAATCTCATTATTCGCGAGCATCACCGAGATCAGTACCGTGTCTGCTCTAAGCGCTGAGCGAACATCCTCCAATCTTACGACGCCGTCTTCATAAGCGGGAAGGCGGGTGATCTCCCAGCCCCGCTTCTCTAAAGCCTCGCAGATGCCGCGAAGGGAGGAGTGCTCAATAGAGGAAGTAATAATATGGGGTCCCGGTGGTTCGACAGCTTCACAAAGGCCTCGGATTGCTAGGTTGTTGGCCTCCGTGCCGCCCGAGAGAAAAACAATCTCGTTGGACCTCGCTCCGATCAATCCAGCGACCTCGCGCCGGGCGCGATCAACAGCAGCCCGGGCCTCCTGACCAAAGAAATGCACACTGGAAGCGTTACCAAACCGCTCAGTCAGATAGGGCATCATCGCCTCGACGACCCGAGGGTCAGCCGGGGTGGTGGCGCTATGGTCTAGATAGACTCGGCGGGTAAAAGACATTCAATTTCGGTTCTTGCCAACCAGTAACTTACAACCACGCATCTGAGGGCTAGTTCTCTGACGAAGGAACAATGCTGTACGGAGTCTATGGCTCCAGCCATACCCGGTCAAGCGCCCCGAAAAAGCGGTGCTGGTTCGGGACTCAAAATGTACCAGTACCGAAAAGCCACTCGAAGTTGTTACGCGCTTGCCGCGGTGTTAGCATCACCCTCGCACGAGGGTTGGCTCTCCCAAGACTTTACGGCCGTCGTGGCCGCATACTCTCTGGAAGGAAAAACTAATGAAACATCTGAGAATTTCCCTGGTGACTTTGCTTAGCCTAGCACTGACTTCCTGGTTCAGCGTGGTCTCAAACGGTGCGGCAAATGCAATGGCGCAGACTCAGTCGACTGCTCTCGAGCGCGGCTATCGCACCGGTTATTCAGATGGGTATAACGCAGGTTACCGAGACGTAGCGGATCGCGTCGCTCGTGATCATCAGAGCAAAGACGAATACCAGCGGGCTGACCGTTCCTACAACGAAGCCTGGGGCACGATAGAAACTTATCGAAACGGGTATCAACAGGGTTTTGAGGCCGGTTACGCGGCTGGGTATGACCGTCAGCCTTTTAACTCTTCAATCCCTTCAGGCCTGACACGTCGCGGTACGCAGGACACCCAGCAAACAAGCACGCAAAGCACCACCACCCAGCCTGATGATAACCCTGCGGACACATCTTCAAGTTCGAGTTCGCGTTCCACGATAAGCGGGCCAGTTTTGATTCCCAGCGGAGCCTTGTTGATGATCGAGATGGATAGCAGTCTCTCCACTGACGCCAGCCAGCGTGGAGATCGCTTTCAGGCGCGTGTAATGGAACCGGGTGAGTATCAAGGGGCAATCATAGACGGGCGTGTCACGCGAGTGAAGCGAGCTGGAAAAGTTAAGGGTGTTGCCGAGCTGCAATTGGCTTTCGATCAGATACGGCTGCCTGATAATCGTGGCACCAATTTCAGCGCCGAAGTTGTCGAAGTCGTCGACATGGGAAACAGAGATGTGGCTGGCGTGGACCCGGAGGGTGGCGTGAAGGGCAGGGATTCCACCAAGGACGATGTCTCCAAGGTCGGAGCCGCGACTGGAATCGGCGCGATAATTGGCGCGATTGTTGGTGGCGGAAAAGGCGCCGCGGTAGGTGCGGCCATTGGCGGCGCCGCCGGGACTGGCAGGGTTATGACCCAACGCGGCAAAGATATTCGTCTCGACCGTGGACAACAACTCAGAATTCGGACTTCTGCTGAAACGCGGATCCAGTGAAGAAGGGACGGGCCGAGAGACGGGGAGAACGGGAGAAAGGGAGACGGGGAGAAACGAGCTCTCTTAAGTCGCGATTTCCCATCGCCGCAGCTCCAAAGCTCCCCGTCGCCCAATCTCCCCATCTCCCTGTCCCCTCGTCTCCCCGTCCCCGGCTCTCTCTTATCACCCTCCTCACCGACTTCGGCACTTCCGATTACTTCGTCAGCGCCATGAAGGGTGTGATTCTTTCCATCAACCCTGATGCGCGCGTCGTTGACATCACGCACGAAATACCCGCTCAGGACATCGAAGCCGCAGCATTTACCTTGCTTGCTGCCCATTCGTCATTTCCATTCGGAACCATTCACGTTGCAGTTGTCGATCCAGGCGTGGGTTCAGCCCGTCGAGCAATTCTTGTGGAGAGTGGTGGGCAGTTTTTTGTCGGACCCGACAACGGGATCTTCAGCTACGTTTGCGAATGTGAACGCCAAGCCAGAGTTTTCGAAATTACGAATAAGGACTATTTCCGCGAGCCGGTCAGTTCGACTTTTCACGGCCGAGACGTCTTTGCCCCGGTGGCTGCCGCGCTTTCCACCGGTTCTGACCCATCAGAATTCGGAAAGCAGATTACGAACCCTGTGCTGCTGGCGCCGCTCATGCCGGCGAAGTCGAAGAACGGCACGGTAAAAGCCCGGATTATCCACATCGATCGCTTTGGTAATTGCATCACAAATATCACGCCCGGCGAGCTGACGGAGAAAATGATCGCTGATGGGGCTCACCTGATCGTCAATGGCGCCCAAGTAAAGTCCTTTCGGAACTTTTTTTCGGAGCAGGGTGGACGCGGCAGAGAAGTCTTCGGTATCTGGGGTAGCGCCGGTTTTCTTGAGCTTGCTGCGAAGGACAAATCCGCCGCCAAGATCTTGAAAGCGAAGCGAGGTCAGCCCGTGCTTGTGCGGATGAGGGAAGACTAATCGCCTGGGTTTTGCCGGTGGAGCACTCAACTCCTTAGTGGGACCGCGTCTGGCCCGCAGGTACTGTAGGAACTGCGATCTCCTCCAGAGAGGCTGTTCTTGGTACTGGTTCAGTTTCGCAGCAGGGGATGCAAAACAGGCCTCTCGGTCTTCGCTACGGCTATGCCGCTTGATGTGAGGCGGTGGCTCCGCCCCGCCGTTACCTGACTTTGATTTTTTGGGGCTACGCCCCCGGGGGCGGAGCCCCACTCAATTAAGAACGACTTTGACGGAAGGGCGTAGCCGCTTCCTCACATCGGGCGGCGAAGCCGTTGTGACGATCGCATTTTCTGGCTCGGGCGGCTTATGGCGAAACTGCACCAATACTTAGTTTTTTCGACATTCCCGCTTCGCAATCGAGGGTCGACGAATCACGCGCGATCCCGATGAAAACTTGTTTGGTAATCAAGCTTAACGGAATATCCCGTTCAGAGCGTGGCTTGTCACTGGTCCGTCTGTTTGTTATCTTCGCTTCACATTTAAAAGAATCCTATGTCCGATAAAGTAAACGCACCCACCGCTACTTCCGCCGCTGGACTTAGAGGAGTTGCCGCCGCAACGTCCTCAGTCTCCGATGTCAATGGCGAAAAAGGCCAGCTGATCTATCAGGGATATGACATTCATGATTTGACCGCGCATTCAACTTTTGAAGAAGTTGTATTTCTTCTCTGGAACAAGCGTCTTCCCAAATGCGCTGAACTTGACGAGCTGAAGCGCTCGCTCGCCGCAGCGTATGCGATCCCGCAAGAGCTCATCGACCTGATGAAGAGTTTTCCTCGCGACGCCGATCCTATCGATGTGCTGAGGACGACAATTTCGGCGCTCGAGTTTTACGATCAAGCCGCGCGAGATATTTCGCGGGACGCGAGCGTTAAGACTGCCATAAAACTAACTGCCCAACTTCCCACTCTGGTCGCCACGGCCGAGCGGATTCGCAGAGGGCGGGAGCCCGTTAAACCTGATCCAAATCTCAACATTGCGGCAAACTTCCTCTACATGCTGAAAGGCGAGAAGCCTTCCGAACACGACGCTCGCTTGTTCGATTCATCGCTTATTCTTCACGCCGATCACGAATTGAACGCCTCTACATTCACGGCCCGTGTCGTTGCTGGAACGCTGGCGGATATGTACGCATCGGTGACCGCAGCCATTGCAGCGTTATCAGGTCCCCTGCACGGCGGCGCCAATACAAACGTAATGAGGATGCTGCTGGAAATAGGTCAAGTCGAAAACGTCGAAGGCCATATCAAGAAAGCGCTGGCCGAGAAAAGAAAGATTATGGGTTTCGGTCATGCGGTCTATCGTACCGAAGACCCGCGCGCTACCCATTTGCGAAGGTTTTCGAAGGAGATGGGCGAGCAGGAGGGCGTAATGAAGTGGTACGAAATGTCCCGCAAAGTAGAAGAAGTAATAATGCGCGAGAAGGGACTCTATGCCAACGTCGATTTCTTCTCAGCCTCGACTTACTACATGATGGGAATCCCGCTTGATCTTTACACGCCAATATTCGCGGTCAGCCGCATTTCGGGCTGGACCGGCCACATCCTCGAACAATACGCCGACAACAAACTCATCCGCCCGCGAGCTGAATATGTCGGTAAACGAGACCTTGCTTATGTGCCAATCGACCAGCGGTAATAAAGCAATCCTGGAGGCGGCCTCTTTGGTAAGACGTATCATGACCGCAGCTCCCAAGCGATTACGAACCAGCCACAGATAAACACGGATCGCACGGAATAGTTCAATCGGCTTCGGTTGAAGTTGTT
>JAIVJP010000329.1 GCA_020199975.1 Acidobacteriota bacterium | reverse complement strand
GGATTGATCAGGAAATGGTGTTCGGGTCCGGGCACGCGCGCGGAGATATGGGTGAAGATAAGGTCGTCCCAGCCGTAGTGCGCTACCAGACGATAAGCCGCAGCCAGATCTACCCGAGCCTGCCATTCCAGGTCAGAAACTTGCTCGCGGATGGATGATTTCTCTTGAGCTGTACTACTCATTTCACTCCTCCATATTGCTTACTTCGATTTTAATTGCGCCTCTGATGTTTAAGACAGTATCAGAGGTTCCTTAAGTCTGGGCCACTGGACCGAGCTATTTCCCAGGATCAATGAGGGCCTTTAACACCTGGCCTGATGAAACATTCGCAAGGGCTTCATTGGCGTGAGCGAGATCGTAGTGAGTGAGTTTCAACTGCATCCAAGGTGCCGCGTGCGCGGCGTCAGAGATGATTTGAACGCCACGGTAGAAGTGAGAGAAATCCGAACCCCAACAGCCGCGCACATCGAGGTGTTTCTTGTTAAGATCCAAGTGTGGGTTAAAGGCGGCTTCGGATGGCACTCGGCCATGATCGGTGTACTGCCCGACAATCACTACACGGCCTGCTTCGCGGGTAAAGCGCATTGCCTGGAGCACGGCTATCGGTGCCCCGGTAGCTTCAATCGTCACGTCGGCGCCCCGTCCGCAGGTTTGCGCTCGGACCCACGCGAGTCTTTGTTCGTCGTCATGAGTCTCGACGTTGAGCACGGCAGCGGCTCCGACTCCCGAGGCTGCTTTTAGACGGTGCTCGGGCGCGCCGATGCACAGAACACGCAAAGCGCCACCCATCAGCCCGAGAATAATTGCGCTCAGTCCGACTGGACCCGAGCCAAGCACGAGTACCGTGTCTCCCAGTTTCACTTCTGCTCGCTCAACGGCATGCAGCGCCGTTGGTAATGCGCAGCCTCCGGTCATAAAAGTTTCCGGCTCCGCCTCGACACGAATGCAGTGCGTGCCCGGTTTGATGTAGACCTGCTCTGCCCAACCACCGCAAAGCCCGTCATCAAGCCCGTAGGTAATCCCATAAACTTTCCTGTGCGGGCAACGCGTCGTGGCTTTCGCGACAAGACAGTACCAGCAGGCGTTGCAAGTGCGATGTACGTCGAGAAAGGTAACGCGATCGCCCTCATTAAAAAGCCGACCTTCGACATCACGCAGCTCTCCCCTAATCTTGCTCAGGCGGCCGATTGAGACATGGCCAGGAATGAGTGGATAGGGAACTCCCTGCAGCCTTCCTTGTTGTAAATACACGTCTGTACCGCAGACTTCGGAGAGTTCGACGTCGAGAAGAGCCGAATTCGGTTCCATGTTGGGTAAGGAAACTTCGCGAAGTTCAACGGGCGCATTCGGGGCGGGGATGATGGCGACAAGCGTCATTGGTTAGGGTTGCGTGTTAGGGTTGCGTGTCAGGGTAGCGACGGAAAGATAGCGTGCAAGCTGCAAAGCTGCAAAGGTGCGTCGACGCTAACGAACGGCTAGCGGGAATAAACCACCCTTCCCGAACTGAGAGACTCTCAAACTCGAATGGCCCCAATCGATGGTGGCCGGGACGCTCCTGGTGTGGGTGTCGGTGGTCCCCGATTGAACCAACTCACAAAACAGGATATAAGACTAAGTACCAAATCACACCGCAGGGAGAGATAAACTTTGCCGCAGAGCCGACAACGAAAGTCTGGTAAGGCCAAGAAACGACCGAAGGGCAGATACCCGACAACAAATCCGAGTTCTTCGGGAAAGAGTAATCGGAATTTGAGAGTAATCGCGATTGTGGTAATCGTTGTCCTCGCCGTCTCGGCAGTCGCTTATGTGCTGATGCATCGTGGACCCGCAACAGGGGCCGAGGTTGCGACCGCCTCGGGACTCAAGTATGTCGACATGGTCGAAGGCACGGGAGCGACTCCGAAAAAGGGACAGACCGTCACAGTGCACTACACCGGCACGCTGGAAAACGGAAAGAAGTTTGATAGCTCGGTCGATCGTGACCAACCATTTGAATTCCGCATCGGAGAAGGGGCCGTAATTAAAGGCTGGGACGAAGGTTTGGCATCGATGAAGGTCGGCGGCAAACGCAAGCTCATCATTCCGCCAGCGCTTGGCTACGGCGTAAGAGGTTCGCCGCCAAACATTCCGCCAAACTCTATTCTGCTCTTTGACGTCGAACTTCTGGGTGCGAAGTGACTCGACCGCGGCGGCATCCCAGTCAGAACGGCGAGCGGTAGCCCGGGTCGTCGCTTGTCAGAACCGCGAGCCGTAAAGGCTGTGTGAAAACTCCGGGTCTCAGCGCCAAAGGCGCGAAATATGAAAGCCTGGGCCATCGGCCCAGGTGTGACCCGTTGAAGATCCTTAGCGCTGAAGGCGCGAAATGATGTTGGAGGTGGCCCAATCACTACTGTTTTCCGTCGACGCCTCCGATTTCGCGCCTTCAGCGCTTCAAAAACATTGACCCCTAACCTGGGCCGATGGCCCAGGCTTTCACATTTCGCGCCTTTGGCGCTGAGAAAATGAGTTTTCACACGGTCGCTACCGCGACCGGGTTGTATTCTCTAAGTTGAGACCCGGTCGCTACCGCTTGCCGTTCCGACAAGACGACCACAGACTCAAGTCTGGTTTACGGGCGATAGAGCGCGGCAGTGATAATCCCGAGCAGGATCTTGTCGACCCCTTCAAATAAAACCTGCTTAACCATAAGAATCGTGGGAACCGGCTGCACTGCATAAGCGATAAAGAAGGACGGGACCGCAAGGATTAGCCACATCAAAATACCAAACCTGATACCCTGGCCCAGCCAGGGTTTGTTTTCTACGCCTTTGGCATAGACGATCACCGAACCTACGGCGAATGAGAGATATGCCAGGCAAATCCAGAGCATCATCTCCTGACCCTCGGGCCGATAGTGTTCCTTGACTGCCATGTAGTCTGGCCTCAGCAAGATTGCGTGAATTAAGAATCCTGCCAGGTTCGCGGCAACGAAGACTACGATAATGGTCAGCACCAGTTTCTTTACGTTCATTTGGGGGTCTCCTTTTGAAGGATCGTGAATCGTAAACGTGAATTGCGTCGGTACGTAGCGGGGCGCATTCTAGCCTAGTTCGTTTATCCCTACTAGTCTTGCTGGGAACGCAGGCGTCCCGCCTGCAAATGAGCAGCTGAAGCCAGGACCGCAGGCGTCTCGCCTGCAAACGAGCCGCGGGCGAGTCTGCTCGGCCCGCGCAAAGTCTTCGAAGCAGCGATCAACTGACGCTTGTTCGCGCTGCGATTCGCTTCGCGCTCATTCCAGGCGAGACGCCTGCAGTCCCGGCAATGCGTGTTTGCGAACATACCTAGAGCCGGGATCGTACTGGAACACGGAGGTAATACAATGAACTTGATAGGCACGCTGGCGATTGCGATGGGAGCGGGGTGGGTCTCAGGAGTCAATCTGTACGCCGCAGTAGCCACGCTCGGCTTGTTGGGCCGCTTAGCCAATTTGCGCTTGCCGGGCGAACTCGACGTCCTCACCAGCTGGTGGATCATCGGCATCGCCTCCGTTCTTTATCTCATCGAGTTTTTTGCAGACAAGATTCCTTACCTCGACAGCACCTGGGATGCGATACACACTTTCATCAGAATCCCGGCCGGCGCGGTGCTGGCGGCGACAGCCTTCGGCGACTTCGACCGCAGCGTCCAGGTTGTGGCCCTGCTGCTTGGAGGAGGCCTGGCCCTGAGCGCCCATGGAGTAAAAGCGACCGCCCGCGCGGCGATCAACCTAAGCCCCGAGCCGGTATCCAACGTTGTGGTCAGCCTCGCCGAGGATGTTGTCGCCTTTAGCACTATTCTGCTATCAGTCTTCCTGCCCTTAGTCACCATCATTTTCCTCGTTATATTCCTGGCGCTTTCGATCTACATCGCGCCCCGCATGGTCCGGGTGATGAGGGGAGCAATCTCGCGAGTGCGCGGCGTTTTGGGGTATAGTTAGGCTAGATCAGCCGGTCGCCTTCGACTGAAACCGAGTCATGCCGGTAATGGCAACCACGGCTCTGGCGATTGTGTTGAGCGGCTTGCGCGATCAGCAGGGCAACCTCGATGGCGTTTCTTAGCCCTATCAATCCATCGGCCAGCTTGGTGGTTCGGTAAAACGTCTCGATCTCATTCCAGAGGTGTCGGAGCTCTCTAATCGCTCGCGAGAGACGTTCCTCGTTGCGAACCAGGCCTACGTAGTGCCACATGATATTTTGGATCGTCTGCATGTCGCCTTGAATCAACGCCGGATCGGGCTCGGCAAATAACCCACTCTCATCCCACGGGGGCACGTCGGCGAACCCAGGTCGTTTCGTAGCCGGCACCTGGGTCAGTGGGGTGCTGAGAGTTTCCTCGACATGCCTGGCCGCGCGGTTTCCCCACACCAATCCTTCTAGCAGAGAGGTTGAGGCCAGGCGATTGGCGCCGTGCACTCCCGTGCAACTGATTTCTCCGACTGCATAGAGGTTATCGATGCTCGAGCGCCCCCATTCGTCCACCAGCACACCGCCGCAGAAGTAATGTGCGGCCGGCACTACGGGTATCGGTTCCTGCGTGATGTCTATGCCGGCCTTTAGACACTGAGCGTAGATGTTGGGAAAGCGATTGCGAATGGCGTCGGCAGGCATTCGCGATGCGATGTCGAGCAGTACATAAGAGTAGTCGTGCGTCTCCATCTCGTGATGTATAGCCCGAGCCACTACGTCGCGCGGCGCAAGATCCTTCCACTCGGGCGAGTACTCAGTCATGAACTGACGCCCATCCGGGGTCGACAGAATTCCGCCTTCGCCTCGCACAGCTTCACTAATCAACAAACCTTCGCCACCGGGCGCGGCCAGCGCCGTGGGATGAAACTGCACATATTCGGCATTTACTATCCTGGCGCCGGCGCGGTGGGCCATGGCTAACCCGTCACCGCGCGCACCCGTGGGGTTAGTAGTGTTGCGATAAATACGGCCCAGGCCGCCGGTCGCCAGCACAGTTGCCGCGGCGAGGTAGCGATGGACCGTGTGCTCCGGTCGGTTAAACATGTAAGCGCCGTGGCAGGCGATAGGCCGATAATTGTCGAGTGGATCGCGGGAGTGATGAGGAAAGGTGATCAGATCGACCGCGGTGATGTTCGATTCGATCGTGATGTTTGGGCAGCTGCGCAGAGCACTAATTAAACCCTTCATGATGGCGGCCCCGGTGCCATCGCCCACGTGCAGAATGCGACGGCGTGAATGAGCGGCTTCATTACCCCAGAGCGGTTGCCCGCTTGAGTCGCTGTCAAACTTAACGCCCGCAGCTTTCTCCAGGACGTCGTGGAGGATCGGCGGTCCTTCCTCGGCGAGTATGCGGGCTGCGTAAGGTGAACTCACGCCGGCGCCGGCTGCCAGGATGTCCACCAGAAGAATTTCGGGGTCGTCATCCACACCTCGACCGATAATTCCACCCTGCGCATATCG
>JAIVJP010000037.1 GCA_020199975.1 Acidobacteriota bacterium | reverse complement strand
GATCAACGCAGCCAGCGCGATGAAACCTCTGCCTGAAGTCATATTCCGAGTAAACAACGACGACTGACCAATCGAAAGATACGCGCCACCGAGGCCGGCGAGTATTCCTGACAACAACACACCCGCGTACCTCATGCGCGCTACGGCCACGCCGGCAGCATCAGCCGCCTCGGGGTTTTCACCAACCGAGCGCAGTCGCAGGCCGAAGGGAGTTTTGTACAGGACGTACCAGGCGATAGGTACCAAAGCGAAGGCAATCACAATGGGCGTCCAGGGTATCAACTGCTCCTTGGGAATCTGGGGAGTTGAACCTGACGAAAGGAAAAACGCGCCACAAAGGAAACCCGGTACACCAATCATCAGGATGTTGATGGCCGTCCCGGTTACGACTTGATCGGCGCGGTAGCGAATGCAGGCGATCGCGTGGATCGTGGCGATCACCATTCCAGCGCCCATCCCAGCCAGCAGTCCCACAAAAGGACTGCCGACTGCATAAGTGACTGCCGCGGCGGTAAATGCGCCCGCCAGCATCATTCCTTCTAGGGCTATGTTTATTACGCCCGAGCGCTCGGAAAACATTCCCCCTAAGGCGGCAAGAATGAGAGGAGTGGTCAGCCGAATCGTTGACCAGATCAACGATATTGTGAAAATTTCAGCCATGATTCTCCTTGGAGGGCGAGCATCTTGCCCGCAATGAGCGCGTAGCGCGAACAAACCGTACCCGCACCCAACTTAGGATGTTATCGCGTCTTTCAGTGAATGGTTGAGCTACTACTCGTTATCGTGCACAGTGGAACTGTCTAGGCTGATAGCTATCTAAACGTTTGTTCGCGCTGCGCGCTCATTGCGGGCAAGATGCCCGCGCTCCATGGATGCCCGTGCTCCCTGCTTCACACCGTTGAGCGTTTCAACAAACCAAACTTTGCAAACGGACCATGGAAGAAAGCTTCCGCTGCCACAAACAGAATAATCGTGCCTTGCAACACTTGAACAATGTCCTTGGTCACATGTTCGGTGAAGGCGTCGACCGGAATGCCGCCGCGCTGGAGGAGGGCTACGGCGATCCCAGTAAAGCCGTAGTTATCGGAGAATCCATCATAGTAGCGATAACGATAACCAAGCACTTCATTGATACCCACCATTCCCGCGAGCGCCCCGGAAATCGTCATTGCCATAATGATCTGCTTGGGGACCGAGATGCCACCATACTCGGCGGCGCTAGGATTCGTGCCCGTGGCCCGCAGTTCGTAGCCCCATTTCGTTCGCCATAGAAAAAGATAAACCAGTCCGCAGCAAATCAGCGCCAGCACAAACGCGACGTTCAAAGGAATGAACTCAGGCAAACCGGGGATAAATCTACCAAGTCGCGCGATGTGTGCTTCTTGACCGATCGGAACGGTCTGCATGATGGGATCGCCCGGTGTCTTGTAGTGATATTGAGTGAAGTAACTCAGGAGGGCAACTGCTATGAAGTTCAACATGATCGTGTTGATAACTTCATGCGATCCGAACTTTGCCTTCAAGACGCCGGGAATCGCGCCCCAGATTCCGCCGCCTAGAATTGCTGCTATGAAACAGAGCGGAATCAAAAGCCATGAGGATATGTTTGTGAAGGTAATTCCCACCCACGCCGTAGCAAATGCCGCGATATAGAGTTGGCCTTCGGCTCCGATGTTTAGCAAGCCGCAACGAAATGCAACCAAGACGGCCAGTCCGGTGAAAATGAGTGGCGTAGCGTAGAAAAGCGTGTAGCCGATGCCCACAGGCCAAGAGAACGCGCTACCGAAAAGCAGTCCGTAGGCATGCAACGGATTATCACCAATAATGAGGATCAGGATCCCACCGATGGTGAAAGCGGCGACGACGGCGATGAAGGGAAAGAGCAGTTCGCGGAAAAGACTCATTGATTTCGGATCTTAAATCATCAACTTTGTGCTTTGTACTTTGTGCTTTGAGCTTTGTACTTTGTGCTTTGTATTTCTTCTCGGATCCTGAACCGCACCTACCAAAGAACAAAGCACAAAGTACAAAGCACAAAGTTCAAAGATCAAGATCGGCAAAAACAAACGGTTCAATGTCCTCGTGTCATCAGCAGTCCGATCTCTGCGATGGTTGCGACCTTCGGGTCAACCTCACCAACGATGCGTCCTTCGTGAATGATCAGTAAACGATCGGAGAGTGATGTCACCTCTTCAAGCTCGGCTGACACTAATAGCACAGCGCAGCCCGAGTCACGCAGGCCAACCAGCTTGCGATGAATGAACTCGATGGCCCCGATATCGACCCCTCGCGTGGGCTGCGAGACCAGCAAGAGCTTCGGATCAACTTTGAATTCTCTGCCGATGATCAGTTTTTGCTGGTTGCCGCCGGAGAGGGCACGCGCGGGAAGGTCGGGGTTCGCCGGTCGGACGTCGAAGCCCTCGATGATTTCATCTGCCCGCCTTCGAATAGCTCCGTTGTCCAGGAACGTGCCGGCGTAAGCGACGATAGGCGGGCGATAGTGAACTCCGAGAATCGAATTCTCCGCGAGATCGAATTCGAGCAGCAAACCACGTCGATGTCGATCCTCCGGGATATGAGCAATCCCCAACTCCCGCCGCAGTCGCGCACCTTCTTGCGTGATGTCCCGATCTTCAATTCGGATCTGGCCGGAGAGCTGCGAGGGGCTTAGTAGTCCGGCAAGAGCTTCCATCAGTTCCGTTTGACCGTTACCCTCGACCCCAGCGATGCCCAAAATCTCGCCCTTGCGAACTTCAAATGAAACGTCTTTGACCGGCTTAGCTCCACCCCTGACCGTAACTGAGAGATTCCGAACACTCAACTGGGCACTTCCGAGTTTGGCCGGCGTCTTTTCAACGCGTAAAAGTACTTCCCGACCCACCATCAATCGCGCCAGTTCGGCGGCGTTCGTTTCTTTGGTCTGTAAACGACCCACAACACGACCGTCGCGCATCACGGTAACCTCATCCGAAATTGCGAGAACTTCAGTTAGTTTATGCGAGATTATTACTATCGTCTTTCCCTGCTCACGCATTCTTCGCAGGATAGAGAAAAACTCTTCGACTTCCTGTGGAGTCAGCACCGCTGTGGGTTCATCAAGGATCAGCAGGCGCGCGTGACGATAGAGCGCTTTCATGAGTTCGACGCGCTGTTGCTGGCCAACTGACAAGCGTTCAATCACAGCACCTGGGTTAACGGCCAGCTTGAATTCTTCCGAGAGCCGGCGAATCTCAACACTTGCTTTAGCGAGATCAAGCGCAATTCCACTGCCGGGTTCAGCGCCCAGCACAATGTTCTCAGCCACAGTCATCCTGTCGACCAGCATAAAGTGCTGGTGGACCATACCAATTCCCAGCGCGATAGCATCGTGAGGGGTTTCAATGTTGTGCACGTGGCCGTCTACTAAGATCTCACCTTCGTCGGCTTTGTAAAACCCATACGCGATGCGCATCGCCGTGGATTTCCCCGCGCCATTTTCACCCACGATGGCATGAATCGTTCCCGGCTTAACGACGATGTTAATCTTGTCGTTCGCGACAACCTGACCGAAGCGTTTGGTTATGTTTCGGAGCTCAAGCATCGAAAGCTAAGCTTGTGAACTTTGTACTTTGTGCTTTGTACTTCGCTTGTTTTGATCTAAGGCTGCTTGGTTCACGGATCGAAAATAAGCGTTCAACGTTGGGGACAACTCGGTGATGATCGGCTTAAGCGACTCGATTTGCTGTTTGCTGAGAAGCGCTCGTTTATAGGCCCTTCGAAGCCAGTGCTGAGTTTCGTACAAGGAACCGCGCGCCATTCTTATAAATCTTCGGTTGTCCTGCAGCGTTCCCCTGCCGGTTCCTTCCGCTATGTTTGCCCCGATGCTGTCGGCGGCCTTGATCATCTGCTTGCCAACAGTATCTTGCGCGAGGTAGTTCCACTTTAGCACTACGTCCCAGATGCTATCGGCAAGATTTTCAGACAGTTTATAAACGCGCAACTTTTCGAAATTTGTCTTCTCCATGTCATGCTCCTTGGTGAGGAAGGACCACTTCAAAGAACTAAGTACTAAGTACAAAGCACCAAGTACTAAGTTCGCCTTACTTCATCATTGCATCCGTAACCTTGATTTCCCCTTTGATGATCTTCTGCCTCGCTTCTTCGGCTTGCTTGATCGCTTCCTCCGGAATCAGCGCCTTGTTGTTTTCATCCATCGCATAGGCGACTCCGTCCTTGTCAAGTCCGTAAACATGAAAGCCCGCTTTGAATTGTCCGTTCACCACGTCTGTGATGATTTCATAAACCGCATTATCGACGCGTTTCACCATGCTCGTCAGTACAAAGCCTGGCTTAACCATGTTCTGATTCGAGTCCACGCCAATGACGAAGTGTGTCGCACGTCCGTTTTGCATTCCCTGCTGCTCGACGGCGTCGAAAGCTCCCAGGCCGGAATTACCCGCCGCAGTGAAGATCACGTCCGCACCTTTGCTGATTTGCGCGAGGGCGATTTCCTTGCCCTTGCCCGGATTGTTCCAGGCCGCATCGGTAACGCCCACGTAGTTGGGTATTACGCGAATGTTGGGATTAACAGCGCGGGCGCCTTCCTCATACCCTTCCTTAAACCGATGAATCAAACCAATGTCCATCCCACCTAGAAAACCAATCGTACCCGTCTTCGTCGTCCTCGCCGCCAGCATCCCCACCAGATACGAGCCTTCGTGCTCTTTAAAAACCAACGACGCTACATTCGGAAGATTACTGACACCATCAACTATGGCGAACCGGATGTTGGGATAGTCTTTGGCAACCAGCTCGATGATGGGAGTTTGCGCGAAGCCGACCCCAATAATCAGATCGTACTCGCGCTCTGCAAACGCGCGCATGGCCGGCTCGATGGAGGTGGGATTACCCGGTTCAATATCACGCAGCACAATGCCAAGCTCGGGCTTGCCGCAACTCGTACCATCGGGCCACTTGCCAGTCTCCGCACACTTGGCTCCCGCCCATGCAGCCGCATTAAACGAGCGGTCATCCTTGCCGCCGATGTCGAAAACAATCCCGACATGGAATTTCGATCTGTCATCTGCGCCGTAACTCTCGCGATTACAACCAGACGCAAATAAAGCGAAGAGACAGACTAAGAGCAACAGAGACAAAAGGTATAGCTTCATTCGTTTACTACTTCCTTGATAAGTGTTGGCAGGTCCCCCTTAGATTCTTCACCAACCTGGTACGCCGCCTGAATTCGACTGACAGCTTCCTGGGCTCTGGACTCATCGCGGCCATATACCACTCCCAGCGTTTGACCAGCACCGACTCTGTCGCCAATCTTGATCTCCGACATAAACCCCACGGTCGCGTCTATCTTATCGTCGATTCGTACGCGTCCACCTCCGAGGGCTGCAATAGCATGTCCGATTTCGCTGGTCTCAACGGCTGTGACGTAACCAGGGCGCCGAGATTCTACCTTAAAGGATTCACTCACTAAAGGAAGAACCCCGCTCGGATCATCACAAACACGCGGATCGCCTCCCTGCGCCGCGACATTCTGCCGAAAACGCTCGAGCGCCTCGCCTGATTCGAGAGCCCGCTGCAAACGTTGCCGAGCCTTGTCAAATGAACCGTCGACGTGGGCCAAAATCAGCATGTGAGCTGACAGCTCCAGGGAGAGATCAAGCACCGCCCGCGCACCTGGCGCAAACTCGCCGCGTAGTATCTCAATACACTCTTTGACTTCGATCGAATTTCCCACGGCGCATCCGAGCGGTTGGTTCATATCCGTCAAGAGTGCCCGGGTGCGAATTCCGCACGAGTTACCAGTTTTAACAAGCGCCTGTGCCAGAGCCCGGGCGCGCTCTTCATCCCGCATGAAGGCGCCCGATCCAACCTTCACGTCTATCACCATCGCCTCCAGGCCCGCCGCCCCTTTCTTGGAAATTATTGAGGCCACAATCAGCGGAATTGCTTCGACCGTGGCGGTAGCATCGCGCAGCGCGTACATCTTCTTATCGGCGGGCGCAAGTTCCGAGGTCTGACCAGCCATCGCATAACCTACCTGCTCCAAGACGTTTTGAAACTCGCTTGCCGAAAGGCCGACTCGATATCCGGGAATTGATTCCAGTTTATCGAGCGTCCCGCCGGTGTGGCCCAGCCCGCGACCCGAGATCATCGGTACGCAGACCCCGCAAGCGGCCACAAGCGGAGCTATTACCAGCGAAGTCTTATCACCGACACCTCCGGTGGAATGCTTATCAGCTTTTGGTTTGGCAATACTTGAGAAGTCCAGGATGCTGCCCGATTGCAGCATCGCCTGTGTCAGGGACTGCTGCTCAGACTCATTCATGCCGTTTAGGTAAATGGCCATGAGCAACGCGCTAATCTGGTAGTCGGCGATCTGGCCATGCGTGACCCCGTCGATGAAGAAGTTGATCTCCGCGGGCAGGAGTTGTTCGCGGTCGCGCTTCTTACGAATGATGTCCTGCGGTCTCAATTGTCCTCTCAACTCTTCCTTACTGCTTGACCCTAACGAGACGTAACCCGGTC
>JAIVJP010000036.1 GCA_020199975.1 Acidobacteriota bacterium | reverse complement strand
GCCGATGCGCACTCCTGTGTTGTTCCAGTCACGACGTTGATGTGCGTCATTTGCAAAACCCCGGTATCAAGCTGTTCTGCTCCAACGCAAAGACAATCGGCCGACTCCGCTCCACGCGCTGCTGACATTCTATTGAAACCGGCAGAGACGGCGTACGAGACGCCGATACTCAGCAGGAGAGGCATTGCGAGTCTTGGCGCCAGACTGCTCCACGCGATTCCACCTGGAGCAAACAGCAATCCCGCCCCGAGCATTGAGCCGATGATGGCGTGTGTGGTTGAGACGGGAAGGCCCGTCAGCGTAGCGAGTGTAACCCAACCCACGGTGCCGCAGATCACCGATACCGTAAATGCCCGCGTTGGCTTTGCGGTAACGATGCTGCTGCTGAACAGCCTTATCAGCCGCTCGGCGAACAGGCCAGAGACCAACGCGCCCGCAAGCGAAGTGGCTGCGCCCCAGAGTATCGCGGTGCGATAACGCGTAACTCCGCTTCCAGCGAGGGTCGCCACCCCTTTCGAGACGTCGTTCGCGCCGTTAGCCGCTGCCAGCGCTATGGTAAGGAGGAAAGTTATGAGCATTAACAACACTTCAAGCGATCTCCCTAAGCACAGGCTGCTACCTGGCCACCACAACTCGATCCCGACCCGGCCGTGCAGCCGAAGCAGTGCGGACCCGTCATGATGCGGCGCTGCGCGAAAGTTTCCGGATGAAAATCAGTGATCGTTTGCGGCAGCTCCGGCGCGACCCCCAGTTCGAGCATCTGGTTGAAATCGCAGTCGTAAAGTCTTCCGGTCCAGTCAACACTCACCATAGTCCGGCACATCAATCCTTGAACAGTTCCTGGATTGAAGGCCTCGACCAGTTTGCGCATGTAACGTTCCTCGTTACCTGAGCGCCGTAGATAATCGAGAAAGCGCTTGATAGGCATGTTGGTAATCGTGAACAGGCGATTAAAAGAGACGCCATACCGGTTTATCAATTCACGTTTGAAGTCTGCTTCAATGCTTTGTTGCGGCGGCGGTAAGAACGCCCCAACAGGGTTGTAAACTAAATTCAAAATGAGCCTGCTGTTCACAATTCCGTAACCGACCGCATTCAGACGGCGCAATGCTTCAATCGACTTCTCGAAAACGCCGCGGCCACGCTGCGCATCCGTTGGCTCTTCGAGGAAGTAAGGTAAAGACGAAACCACCTCGATCGCATTAGCGCCAAAGAACTCCGGCAAATCTTCCTGACCCGTTTCAAACATCACCGTCAGGTTGTGCCGCACCATCACATGCGACCCGGCCGCGCGTACTTTAGTGACGAGGTAACGAAAAGAAGGATTCAACTCGGGAGCCCCGCCGGTGATGTCAACTGTGGGGATGTGAAAGCGGCGGACTGCATCGATGATCGCCTCGGCAGTTTCTCGCGTCATGATCTCCGTGCGCGACGGTGAAGCGTCCACGTGGCAATGCTTGCATGCTTGATTACAGAGTTTGCCGACATTGACCTGCAAAGTATCGACCCTCGCCGAGCGCAGCTCAATTCCGAGTGCCGCCAACTTCTCGTCGAAATCGACATTCGTGCGCGGCTGCGATTCTGTACTTGGCTGAATGACCGGTAGTACACTTGACATTACATTGATACCTTCTTAACGGAGTTATGAGCTTGTAAGCCGTGAATGAGTGAGGCCCCGCCTCTCAGCGCTGACGCCATGTGAATCGCCTCGGTCATTTGCTCCATATTCGATCCCGCTTCCAGGCACGATTGCGAAAATGCGTCAATGCAGTAGGGACACTGCAACGCATGCGCGACGCCCAAACCAATGAGCGCCTTCTCGCGTCGCGATAGCGCGCCCTCTTCCTGGCACGCTTGATACCAGGCCATGAATTTCTCAAACAGATCAGGACGATGTTTGGCTATATCTGAAAAGCGTTCCAGGTCATCTTCTTCGTAATAGGCCATTGTGCGATACTCCCGGTTCTATGCCGCAGCCAATTGTTATCGTAATGGTCAAAGCCCCGCGTCCAGGCGAAGTAAAGACTCGTCTGGTGCCGCCGCTGTCAGAAAGCGCTGCGGCTGTGCTGGCGGCCTGCTTCGCCCGAGATACAATTCTTAATGCCCAACGCGCCGCTGACGATGTTCTCGTCGCGTATGCTCCTGCTGACGCGCGCTCTGATCTCAAAGCGATCCTGCCCTCAGACTTGCACTGGTTTGCGCAAGCAGGGGACAATCTTGGTCAACGTCTCGACTCAGTTGCCGAATATGCCTTCAGTCTCGGGTTCAGCCCCCTCGTCATTCTTGGCGCTGATAGCCCTACTCTTCCAACCAGCTTCATTCGCGAGACGGTGAACGTCCTCACTGCGGGCGAAGCCGACGTCTGTTTGGGACCCACGGAGGACGGCGGATACTATCTTGTCGGACTGCATGGTCCAGTGCCAGGTCTGTTTCAAAATATTGACTGGAGCACGCCCTCAGCTTAAGAACAAACAGCAGCCAATGCCTCTGGTCTGAACCTTCGCCTGCACACCCTCCCTTGTTGGTATGACGTAGATACTCCAGACGATCTATCTCGCTTACGTGATCAAATGACTTCGGCTAAAGAAATGCGCGAGCGTGCCCCGAATACCAATGACTGGTTCACTGAGCGGGCTTCACCATGATTAATTGCCGCTCAGGCGCAAAATATTCGGTCATTCCAGGTTCTCAATTTTCCCGTGTACGCACCGGCGCATAGAACCGCCCAAGCCGGCGGGGGTTGACTCCCAACCAGTAGAGCGCTTGCATGATGACCCACCGAGTGAAGGTGACCAGAAAACTTCGTCCTGCAAAGCGGCGCGATGATGTAATAACAGTCGCCGGGACATGCGCGATGCCACCCACTTTTCTCAATTCCCGCAGCAGGTCCAGGTCTTCAAAAATCGGCAAGGACTTAAAGCCGCCCGTGCGGCTGTAAGCTTCACGTCTCACAAAGATGGCCGAGTCGCCATAACACAGCCCAAGCCCGCGCAGTTGCGGATACAACCAGGTCATAAATCTTGCAGCGCCGCCGGGGCCCTGGAAATGAACCTCGAAGTTGCCGGTTACTACCTGCCTGTCCTGCAACGCTTCAACGATGACATCTATGCTGTCGGCGGGCACAATCGTGTCCGCGTGCAAAAACCACAACACGCTACCCTTTGCGACGCATGCGCCTCTATGCATTTGCATACCGCGTCCGCGTCCCGATGTAATGACTTTCGCGCCCCGCGCGCTAGAAATTTCGCGCGTGTCATCATCGCTGCCGCTGTCCACCACTATCATTTCGACCCGCCCCGGCAATTGTGAAATCGCATCGAGCGTTGCACCAATGCAGCGTGCTTCGTTGAGCGCCGGGATGATGATCGATAGCGTTGGTGTGTGACTCGAACTCATGTGTGCAAATCTTGATTGCTTAAGCTAAAAGATTATCGGGCGGCATAAGCAAGGCTTCTCGACGGGGCTCGCCATTGTCTGGTAGTTGCCAAGTCGGGCGCTGCTGGCCAAACGGCATCGGAAGAATCTTTAGTAACTCAACGTCCTCAGGCTCACGGTATGCGGGAACGCCGATTGTGATCTTGTCCTGAGGCACGTTGAGTCGAAGTGTTCCATGCAGCCGATCCCAAATAGTCAGTCCGCTTGACCAGTTTGAATTTGTCTCGTCGCGCACAATCGAGTGGTGAATGCCGTGCATGCGCGGCGTAACGATCAAGCGGTTGAGCCATCGTTCCAAGTTAATCGGCAGCTCGACGTTCGAGTGATGAAAAAGTATTGAGACCAGGAGCAACGACTGCCAGATTGAAAGCGCGAGTGGTGACACGCCGATCAGTATTATCTGACCGGCGCGCCACGGAACTGAAAGAACCAATTCCCCAAAATGGAAACGAAGCGCAGTAGAAGCGTCTAGATCAAGATCGGCATGATGCGCCAGATGAAAGCGCCACAAGATGGGAGCCTTATGAGTGAGGACGTGCCAGACGTAAAGCGTGTAGTCCAGGAGCACAACCGCAAGCGCCGCTTCCAACCACACCGGCAAGCGCAGAAGTTTGAGCAGTCCCAACTTACGCCGTTCGACCAGAGCAGTCAGCCGCCTGGCGATCGGATTCTCCGTCAGTTGTAGTGCTACGGCGCCCAGACCGGCGACAGCAAGGTTGCGCGCATCATGAATAGGCTCTGGCTCTATTGCGCGGCGCAATGGTCGCCGTCTCTCCAGCAACAGAAGCGCGCCGAAAGCGCCGAAGATTAACGGCACGCTTAACCACGATGTGACCTTCTGACTCTTCATCTCAATCAGCAACAGGTGCTGCCCGGCTCGCAACAATCTTTCCCAGACAGATCCGTTACTTCGTAGTCCAAGCCCTTTGTCTCGCGCGGGTCGCGCCCGGCGGAGCGGCCGCAATCGAAGGTTGCAGCCTCATCCAGCGAAATCGTTTCATACGGCTCGACCGGAAGAATGTCAGCCGCATAAGGCTTGCGGCCGTAGATCCGGAATGTCTTGTCGCAGACCGCCATTCTTTTTCCGCGCTCCAACACGTGCCCATCATCGTCGATCACCTTCCGCCATGGTCCGCGATAAATCACCGCCTGCTTACGCTCCCGGCATGGTCCCTGCTTTCCTTTGTACGCAAGAACAGTGATTGCGCGAAACTCTATTCCTTGAATTGTGCGCCAGGGCTTTTCGTCGCGCTTGACGACCTCCATGCCGTAGAAGCCTGCGCGGTCGAAGGCATCGAGAAAAGCATCCTCCCGGTATGCGCCGGCTATACAGCCTGACCATAGGTCAGGATCACGCTGCAGTTCTGCCGGTACATCTTCATCACTCACGATGTCGCTAATCGCGACGCGACCACCGCGCCGCACTACTCGAAACATTTCCTCAAAAAGTTGTTCTTTGTCCTCAGGGCGAACCAGATTCAGGACGCAATTCGAAAGTACGAGATCGACTGATTCATCCGCGACCAAGGGACGTTCGGCGTTGATCGCAGCGCAGTAGACATTGAATCGCGCGAGGTCCGAGACGGAAGCCACGGGTTTCTCAGCAAGGTAAGAATCAACGTGCGCCAGATCCAGATGCAAGTCCTGTATACGCCCCTTGCGAAATTCGACGTTGTGATAACCGACGCGCTCTCCAATGCTGTGCCTATACTTCTCGGCCAGTTGCAGCATTTCATCATTCGCATCGACGCCAATCACGCGCCCGGCGGGGCCGACTATCTGCGCTGCGATATAGCAAATCTTGCCGGCGCCCGAACCGAGGTCAAGCACGACGTCGCCCTCGCGCACGAATCCTGACGGATCTCCGCAGCCGTAGTCGCGCTCTCTGATCTCATCAGGAATGACGCTTAGGTATTTCGGATCATACTCGATGGGGCAGCACAAAGCGGCCTCACGCGCCTGGGCCGCCTGACTGTACCTCTCGTTCACTGCGCTTTCGACATCTAAAGTAGCGCTCATTTTTGTCCTCAGGATGGAAGAATCTTGTGCCA
>JAIVJP010000559.1 GCA_020199975.1 Acidobacteriota bacterium | reverse complement strand
GGTCAGCGTGTGATCCCGCTCGGCGTGCAGGGCACGTGGCAGGAATACATTCTGGCCGCGAGCGCACAACTCATCCCCGTCCCTGACGGCGTCAGCGATCAAACGGCGGCGCAGTTTGTCGTCAATCCTCTGACGGCGTGGATCATGACCATCGAAGAGCTGGCGCTCAAGCCCGGCGAGTGGCTTTTGCAAACAGCGGCTGGCTCGACGCTGGGGCGGGTCGTGTTACAGATCGCGCGCCTGCGCGGCTTCAAGACGATTAACGTAGTGCGGCGGCGCGAGCAAGTTGAAGAATTAAGAACGCTCGGCGCGGATGAGGTCATCTGCACTGCCGATGAAGACATCGTCGAGCGCGTCAAAGAAATCACTGGCAAGGCGGGACTCACCAAAGCCATTGACGCGGTGGGCGGCAAGACGGGGGCAGCAGTATTTCAGGCTCTAGGGCGCGGCGGCGTGATGCTCGTCTACGGTTTGCTCTCAATGGAGCCGATGCCGGTTGACGGCGGGCGCATGATCTTTACGACGACCACCATCCGCGGTTTTTGGCTCAGCCAGTGGCTTGGCACCGCGCCGCCCGCACGGCAGCAGGCGGTCACGCGTGAGATGCTGCGGTCGATGGCGGCCAACGAAATAGTGCCGCCGGTTGAAGCTGAATATCCTCTCGCCGATGTGCTCGCCGCCGTTGAGCACGCACAGCGACCGGGACGCAGCGGCAAGGTGCTGCTCGTTGATTGAAGATCTAGCGAGGCTGCGCCTCAGACCGACAAGGCGTGCCGTAGACCCTTGACCCAAAAAACTTGACTCATTGACATCAAGTTTTGCCCTACAAGAGATCTAGTGGCTTAGTTCTTATATTGAAGAATGACGAAACAAGCCAGCTCGACCGTGTCACCAACGGATGATGCCGCGCGCACCTTCGCCAGCGGCCAGCGCTGCCAGCGCGTCGTTGACGCCGTCGAGATGGTAGGCGCGCGTGACAAGTTCGCGGAGCTTCAGTTCACCCGTATAGTCCCATAGGAGCTTGACTTCTTGGAGCGCGACAGGATACTCGCGTGGTGTGGAACCTATGGAGCCGTCTCGTTGAGTGGAGAAATTCGAGCAGGACGTCTAACAAAGCGCTGGACGTTATACGTTGACAAGAATGTGGCCGCAGATATGAGCAAGAGGGACAAAGTTGAGCATCACACTTGAACGTATTCGGCGGCTGGTTCTGGAAGGCGCGATCGTGATAGTCGGAATTGCAGACGCGATTCTTGGTAGAGGACTACCCGGAATATCCGAAGGGTCCGTGTATCCTGGTATTGGAAAAAGATAGCAGAAACAGGCTCATACATGTCGTTTGGGGGATACCGAAGGGTAACACAAGTTCGGCGGTTCTGGTGACCGCATATAGACCGGACTCGGAGTTGTGGGAAGAGGGGTTCTTGAGGAGAAAGCAATGAAAAAGCGAGTTCGTACCAAGCTGGTACATGAAGGAAAGTATGTAGCCGAAGTTGATGTGGAGCTACTGGAGACTGGAGACGAATGGTCTCCGTATCTATCCCTGGACGACGCTTACAAACTTGATGATATCAGGGATGCGCTACGTCGGGGTGATGTTAAATCAGCAGCACAGCACGGCCGAGTATTCACCCTTACGCCTATAGCCGTATAACTCCCGATTCCATCCGAGCGCGCGGTCGCAGGTTACCATGACGCGGGCCTCCCGTAGTCGCTCGGACTCAATGCGCGCCCGGGGGAACAAACACTTCGACAGCTTCGCTGATAGACTGAGCGCGAACTGGCCGACTCGACCCAACTCGAAGCGCGTGCGCGCCGCCTTGCCGAACTTTTAGCTTTGGCCTTGCAAGGCTCACTTCTGGTTCGACACGCCCGCATAAAGTGGCCGACGCTTTCTGCGCTTCGCGTCTGGCGGGCGACTCCGGTCTCGTCTTCGGTACGCTCCCCGCAGACACAGATTTCGATGTCATAATCGAACGCTCACGACCGAGGATTCAATGTAGGAACCTCTGAACAAGTTGGTGAAGAGTTTGCATTGAGCCCGCGAAGCGCGGCGATAGCATAAAGCCCGGGGTGGAGCGGAGCGAGCCCCAGGATCGTTGGAGTACAAAGGAAGAGCCCGCGAAGTGGGCGGCAGCCGTTCATCATGAGTAAATCGCAGCTTTTGCGCTATCGCACGCTTCGCGCGCTCGGTTTTCTTACCCTTCGTCATCCTGGGGTTCCGCTCCGCTCCACCCCAGGCTTTATGCTTCCACCCGCTGCGCGGGTTTTGGAAAGGTAAGCCCGCATAACTTGTTCAGAGCTTCCTGTAGTTTTGATTCCGCTTCATCAGGGAGAAAGAACAATGCAAAGTTCTAATCCAACTGCGGTATGTTTCTTCAGTCCTTAGACTCAAGTGCCTCAGGCGTGCAACATCACTGACTTGGTCGAGGAGTTTTCGTCCTGGCATTTCCTGCCTAATACCGCGTTGCCGGGTATTATGGAGCACTTGTGATAGATACTTAGTTAGAATGTTAGGCCCTTACTTGATCTTGTAGAATAGCTGGAACGGTGAATAATGACAGATGAGCAGCGACTGAAGTGTTGGGCAGAATGGATTGAGCTAATCCAAAGAGAAA
>JAIVJP010000035.1 GCA_020199975.1 Acidobacteriota bacterium | reverse complement strand
TTCTTCCAGTCGCGATCGTCTATAGCCTTCTCGTTCTCTTCTATATTAGCTGCACTCGCCTGCACGCCGCCGCTGGCATTGAAACCTAGATCTTCCATAGCCGCTGTTGGAAGGGTGTGGGCATGATACACACAGATACGCCTGTGATGATTTACACACAGGGGATGTTCGCATGGTGCGAACACTTAGGTGTTCGTGATTTACAGACAGGTGGTCTCGTGCGTCGCACCGAAGTGCCTACCAAAATCGTTGCTGCCCGTCCTCGCTTGATTTCACGGCAACTCGTCGTCCAGAAGACCTAGCCATCACCATTGGCACGTGAATTGAGACGTCCAACCACAATGGAACTTTTCAGCGATGATTTGAATGAGATGGAAGCTTTCTGGGAGAATTTCGGTGACAGTCAGCGTGAGAAGACTTCGGCCACGCCTTGCTCTTGCAGTCGTCGGGCATGTGGCGGTATCATGTGTGCCAGATGGCACGTCGTCGATCGGAGATAATGAGAACAGTGGTTAAAGCTTCAGCAGTTGCGAAGGTGCTTGGTGGAGAAAAAACACTCGGTAAACGTGTATCGTCACAGCAGGACCTAATTACTGCGGTGCGCCGCGGACTTCGCACTTCGACGATTGACGCGGTAATTGAGGAACTCGACGTGTCACGTACGGAAGTGTTGCCCACCTTACGCATTGCCAGGCGGACTATGGAACGCCGAAAGGTTACCGGACGACTTCGTCCCGAAGAATCGGAGCGAGTCTATCGCTTGGCGAAGATTCTTGCATTTGCGGAATCAGTCCTCGGAACCAAAGAGAAAGCGCGTCATTGGCTGAATGCGCCGAATCGGGCCTTAGGGAACGTATCCCCGTTGTCGTTGCTCGAAACGGAAGCAGGAACAGATGAAGTCACGAACATTCTAGGGAGAATCGAATTTGGGGTTTACAGCTAATGCTCGTTTGGCGTGTCACCCGAAAGGCCCACGCCGAACGACCAATGAGCGGCGAGGGCGTGCGGCGTTACGGCGGTCGTTGGAACTATATCGGCCTTGCCGTGGTTTACACCTCACAATCGCTTTCGCTGGCCGTCCTTGAATACCTTGTCAATCTTTCAATAACCGATTTACCCGACGATCTCGTCTCAGTTCAAATCGAGATTCCCGATGACCTGCCGCGCACCGAAATTGCTATCAAGGAACTGCCCGATAACTGGCGTACGTTTCCATCTGTCGAGGAACTGAAAGACATCGGCGCGGGATGGGCACGCCAAGGAACCGTCCCTATTCTCGTTGTTCCTTCAGTTGTGATTCCGACTGAATTCAACTACCTGGTTAACCCGATCCATCCTTCATCCCATGGAATTAAGATTCTGTCGGTTGACCCATTCACTCTCGACACGCGCCTGTATAGTACTCGTAAGCCAGCTCGGAAGAGGAGTCGGAAGGTCACTCGATAATCGGCATTAATATTAGCGTAGCGATTGGGGCGACGCGAGACTTTTGAACTCAATGCTACCCAAGAAGCCGATGTGCATTATCACCTCTACTACAGCGTCACCCCGGAGCCGGCTATAGAAGTGCTTACTTTGTGGCACACCAGGCGCGGAGCATCTCCAGAACTGTAGTTGATCAGTTTCTCAAAGCCAACGGCTCGGCAGATCAAAAGGCCGTCGCGTTAGCCTTTTCCTTTTTTTCCGTCGTTTCGCTTGTCACCGCCCTGGTTATTATTCTGGGGTGGCTTCTCTTCTTTCGGCTTAACAACGACCTTGGTATCCGGTTTCGGGGGACGCTTATCCTCGTCTTTCTTTTGCGCGAAGGCGCCAGCGGAAACGAAGCAGGCTATCCCCACCGCCATTACCTTTCGCTTAAAGTTTGTCATGATTAAGAGCCTCCTCATGGCTAATTTCAGCGCTCATGGGAGGGAGAAGAGTTGAGCCCGCTTACAACCGAGCAATATGGGTGCCACAAGGCAAGAGGCCTTACTGGTCCACTTAACAGGAAAGTCAAACAGGAATGGCCCCAAACACGCACGGTTTCGAGCGATTTCGCACCGTATCGTGCAGGAGCCTGACTCAAAGGCCAAGTTCTCTGCACGTCTATACCATCCAAGCTCCGTTACTGTCGGACACTAATGCTCAACGTGCCCACGTTTCCACTGATATCAAAGGCCCGCAGCGAGATCGTGTGTTCTCCTGGCGCCAAACCTGAAAAATTAAGCGAATACCTTTCATTCCCGCTGTCAGCAATTCCATCATCCGGAAAGATCGGACTCCAAGGCGCGCCGTCGATACTCGCATCAGCTCTTTTTACTTTGCCTGTGGCGTCCTCTACTTCAAACACCGCCAACACTCTCTCGGGCCGAACCTGCGGCAGCCCTACTAGTTTAACTGCCGGCGGTGTGTTGTCAATATCAACCTCTTCGCTCAAACGCTCCCCTGACAAAGCCTGGCCCGCCGGATTGTCAGCGGCGTCAGATGCCGTAATCTTGATGATGTAGCGGCCATCCGCCAGCGTTGCACCATCGATGGTGTAAAAGCTGTCGCGCAGCTTCTCTTTTAACAGACGAAAGGTGCTTTCATTCAGCGTTCGGTAAAACACCGTATATTCGAGAGTGTCGCCATTGCGATCCTCCGCTTGCCATTGAAAGGAGCGCGCCCCACGTTGAAACAAGCGCCGTGGAGGAACCTGCGCCACCGCGCCAAACAGTGACGGATCGAGACCAGACGATTCAACGTTTGGATCGACCTGCATTTGAACTACCGACTGCAAACCTATCCCTACCGGCAACATCGTGATCGAGAGCACCTCAGGCGCCACATTCCTCGGAAGATAGGCAATGCTCACATCTTCCATCCACGTCGGACTTGCGACCCCCGGTGCTGACCGCAACATTGCGCGCCACTGAATGAATCGCGCGCGCGGACTGGATATCTGGTTTCCCTCCGGGTTGCGATAAGCAGGGCTCCATTCGCTCCAGGTGGAATCCGGTCGCTCACCATTTCCCGTGCGGGTTTGCAGTTCAACACTGCCCGCGCCGCGCCAGAAGACGCGTCCCCAGGTGGCAGTTAGTTTTGCGTCGCGCACCGGAGATTCATAAGAGCCGCCCGTGACTAACTCCTTGCCAAAGCGAAGAAGTTTTCCCTGATTACTTGAAGCCGCAAACACTTGCCCGCCGCGCACCAGGAAAGAGGAAATCTGTCCCTCAGTCGACTGCAGCAGCAGAGTATCCCGGCCATCATTGGTAACCGAATAGATGCGTCCTTTATCAGCAGTGCCGATGAGCACGCTGCCGGGTTGTAAAGCCGGGGCGATGGCGAACGCTGTTACCGACGACGAGCTCCATACGACATCCGCTGCGCCATCCGGCAGGATGCGGAACACCGCGCTGCGGGCATTCGAAAGATCCGTGCGGCTTCGTTGCGCTGCACTGGGGGCTTGAATCGGCGTACCAGCCTCATCAATTGCGGTGATGGTCACACTTGTCGTCGGAGCACCTCCTGAGTCGGAGGGTTGGGGGGCTGGTCCAGGAGCGGCTTGCGGTCGGCTGGTTGAGGCAGCATCGCTGAGCCCAAGTGCATAGATTGAGCCATCGGCAGCCGGCGCCAGGGCGTGAATCTCGCGAAGCTGTGCGTCAAAGAGCGCGAAAGCTTTACCATCCGGTGAAATCCGGAGCACCAATCCGCCCGGGTCGGTTCCGGCGATCAGATCTCCCTGAGCGGTCACCGCCAAAGACATGACGTGAGTCTGATTGGTACTGATCAGTAAAGACGACTCAGGCTTTGCGCCGGCGCTCGAAACGCGATACAGCTTCCCATTGTCTCCGGTGCCGATAGCTATAGCGCCGTCGGGAAGAACTGCCAGCGACCAGATGTATTTGTCTGGGGGATCGAAATAGACTTCAGCGCGACCGTCCGAGGTGATTCGATAGACTTTTCCCTCGGGTGAGCTGCCCGCATAGAGCATGCCATCGCTACCGATAGCCAGCGCGGTGACATCGAGCTCGGGCGCGTCGTAAAGCAAAGAGCCACGCCCATCTCCGCCCACACGATAGATTTTTCCATCGTGGCCAGTCCCCAGGTAAACGGCACCCTGACCATCAATGGCGCTGGCCCAGATAAACGCCTGTTCGGTGTTGACTACTTCCGTGAAGTTTGGCGCCAGCATTAGTACGCCGGTATCGGTAATGGAAACACCGCGTGCGTCTCCTCTTAAGAGTTCGGCGCGCCCACTCGTTTCCCAGATCACAGGCTGGCCGGCCTGAATGTGAGGACAGAAACTAAGTGCGAAGAGAATAAGCTTTGCGATTGAGAACGGGCGCTTGACGTAGTTTGATTGAAACATGATTAAAGTTAGTTCCCTATGTATTTTGCGTATAACGAACGCGCTGTCTTCATTTCATCAGTGCCACGAATGATTGAGCGCGCGTCCTGAAAAACCGTTACTTCATACTCGCCTGTGCGAAAGCGCAGCAGGTAGTTATTAAACTTGACCTCTCCGACGCCGCTAAGTCGTTCAGCGAGACTTTTGAAATCTACCCGCGTCGGCTGAACTGGCGAAATCTGAACCGCGTTTCTTCCACACATGACTGCGGAAAAATCGCCCGCGGTGGCCTCCAAAGTGTCAAAGCGCCTCAGGGCGCAGGTCGCACACTCGGCAGCGGGAGGGCCGGGATTAATCTTGCGCCATTCGTTTCGCCAGACATCAAACTGCATCAGCGACCGGTGTAGCTGTTCCTGGTGGCCGGTCAATAGTTTCAGCGCCTCGCTGACCTGCACGGCAGCAACCACGCTTATGATAGGCATGATCACCCCAGCGGTATCGCAGGTTGGCGCGCTTGCCCCCGGCGGCGCCTCTTCAAACACGCATCGAAGGCAGGGAGTTTGATGCGGCCGAATGGTCATCGTTACGCCGTAGGATCCCACCGCCGCACCGTAGATCCAGTTGAGCTCATGCTTCACGCAGGCATCGTTGATCAGATAACGCGTGGCAAAATTGTCTGTTCCGTCGAGGACAACATCGCAATCCTCAATCACTCGCTCGATGTTTGAATGGTTCACGTCCACGATCTCGGGTTCAGTTTCAATTTCCGAATTGAAGTCGCGGATGTGGTTAGCCGCAGCGATCGCTTTTGGCATACGTTCGGCCGCATCCCGCTCGGTGAACATGGTTTGTCGCTGAAGATTCGACGCCTCGACAAAATCACGATCGACGATCCGCAGTCGCCCGACGCCAGCACGAGCCAAAGACTCAGCGTGCGCCGAACCCAACGCACCGCAGCCAATAATCAAGGCTCGCGATTCAAGCAGATGTTGTTGGCCTTCTT
Organism: Acidobacteriota bacterium; assembly: GCA_020199975.1. Lineage (GTDB taxonomy): Bacteria > Acidobacteriota > Blastocatellia > Pyrinomonadales > Pyrinomonadaceae > PSRF01. Next base: position 234 of record JAIVJP010000035.1, on the reverse strand, counting down.
TGCCGATGCTACTAAAGAGAATCTGCCGGCTGTAGCGCTCGCCGGGGACTCTAGATTTTTGATTTTTGATTTCTGATTCCATTCGATTCCCGCAATTACACTAAGGCCATTTCGTGTTAGTTCGTGAAATTTCGTGGATCGTTCTTCCTGGTAAACACAGAATCTGCGGAATTGTTACAACTGATAGTTACACTGTCCAGGCTCTTTACCGGGCTTTCACACATTGTGTCCCAA
>JAIVJP010000034.1 GCA_020199975.1 Acidobacteriota bacterium | reverse complement strand
GCGGCTGACATCCGGATGAAGTAGAAGGGCGCCAAATTCGGAACCGAAAAGAAACTGATCATTCAATTGTGCGTAGAGCAGTGGCTTCTTGCCGACGCGATCGCGCGCCAGGAACAATTCCTGGGTCGTCTCGTCCCAGATCGCAAAAGCAAACATCCCCCGCAGATGCTTCGGGCAGTCTGCACCATAGCGGTCGTATGCATGAACGATAGCCTCGGTATCACTGTTGGTATAAAAGGTGTGGCCAAGCTTTTCCAACTTCTCGCGGAGTTCGAGGTAGTTGTAGATCTCGCCGTTAAAAACGATCCAGGCCGTGCGGTCCTGGTTGTGGATCGGCTGCTGACCGCCCTTGAGGTCAATTATTGAGAGGCGACGCACACCCAGTCCTATCGACGCTTTAACGTAAAAACCGTCGTCATCCGGACCTCGATGCCGGATAGCGGCAGTCATCCGCGCCAGCAAGACTTCGTCAACCGGTTTCGTGTCGTTTCGAACTATACCTACGATTCCACACATGATTAGAAAGACTTCAGAGGTTTGTTTTGGATAAACTATCGGCCTTCTGGGCTTCGACCAGGAGTCACCACCCTGGTGGTAGCCAACGATGGCTTTTCGGCTAAATCCGCGCGCTTCTTCTCTTCACGCCTCTCAAGCATCAAGACGTAACCCACAGCCACAAAAATAAAGTAAAAGACAAGTAGTTGTGCTCTTTGGCGATAGGCTGTCCCGACGTTGCCCTGGAAGACTGAGTAAGCCAGTGAAAGCATCACCGTGAAGATCAGAATAGGTGAAATCATTCGTAGGCGGTATCTGATCGAAAACCATAAACCAAGCACCATCAAGGGGAATGACGCCCACCAAATGATCATTTCAGGAAAGGTTAAGTTCTGACGCAGAGAATCCAATTGCCAGGGAAAGGGAGCAAAAAGAAGGTACAGCAGTCCCACCGGAATAGCCCCAAGCGCTCCACTGGCGGTCGAGACGTCGACGTCTTGACCAAAACCAGATTCCGCGCTTCGCGCCGAGTCGTCGCGGCTGCGCTGAACTGCTTCAAGCGTTGCGAAATTCTCTAATTGAACATTCGCATACCTGATAACGCCGAGATAAGTTAGCCCCAAACCAAGCATAATAATTAAAACGAACTGACGTATGAAGGTCATCGGCGTCAAAGGCTTCATTCCGATAAGAAACGCTCCTCCTATCGCCACTAGGAGCATATAAAACACGTAGAATCTTAAGCTCAACACGGCGAAGAGCGAGCCCAGCAGGACTCCCGCATACTTAAAGCTGATATTTTCACCCAGCTTCAGAGTCGCCAGAATCGAAAGGGCGAGAAAGAAAACAATGGGCCCATCCTTCAGCCCCTGAGACGACCATAGAACCAGCGATGGATAGAACGCCACCGCGATGGCAGCCACTCGAGCCACTCTGGCGTTGCTATAGACCTGCTGCGCACAGAGAAAGATGATCGGTGCCGTCGCTGCCCCCAGCGTCGCGTTTACGAATTGGACAGCTAACATGTTGCGCCCGATAAGGCCATAGACGGCGGCAACCAGGTAGACCATCCCCCAGCCTGAACCTAGCCCAACACCAACAAAGCTATCTACAAGGGATTTATGATATCTGTCTCCTCCCCATGCCTGGAGTTGGGCGTACCCGAAGAAGTCGTAGGTAAGTGCATCTCCCCCAAAAAAGTTCTGCCAGTTAAAAACAAATATCGCAGCGCCCAGAATCATCCTGAGGAGAAGCGCTGTGATAAATAGCTTTAACAAGAATGGGCCATTGGGTCCCTGCCAATACGAGCATAAGCCCACCAGCGTAGCCAGCCCCGCACAAAGCAAAATGGCTTTGCTCGTGTCAAACACCGTCACCACCCCGTAGTCAACGGCATAAGGCGCAACCAGAGTCGGCACTGCCAGCACTACTAGAGCAGAAACCACCAAAGATAAAAGCGTTAAAATGCCCTTCATGACTAAACTGATGAACTGTGTTTCTCAGAGCCTATTTTTGAATTGAGCCCGGCAATTCTGCCGTCAGCGCAGTTTTCAACTGACATGATAGCTATTGGACGGCTGCTTCAAACGTTGTCCGGTAAGTCTGGGCGCGTTTTGTATTCGATGAGAAAACTATCCTCAGGATCGAGCTGCTTGACCAACTTGGCCGGGACCCCCGCGATCAGGCAATCCTCTCCCCGCAATTGTTCCGTAATCACCGCCCCGATACCGACAACGCACCGCGACGGGATGCCGCCACCGGGCGCGACCCGGATCTCGGAGCCGATGTAGCTGAACGAGCCAATGTAAATCGGCTGCGTTCTTTGTCGGTTGTGCGTCCACAGCGACGAGTTGCGTCCCCCCAGGATTGTGCGCCGTCCAATTTCGACGCGATCCGTGAAATCAATCTTGTGGCCGGTAGTGATGATGCTCCCGTCGCCCAGGGAGAATCTCGGATCGATCCGGTTAACCACATCGGGCTCGGGAATAGAATTTATCTCGTTCGAGCGAATGATTTCAGAGTAGCGGCCCAGACTAACTTCATCGCCGCCGCGAATGATATTCAAATATCCTATGCGCGTATGTTGGGGAGCAGCGCAACCAAAGCGAGGGCAAACAATCTGAGTCTACTTGTTCTCCGCATTAACCCTCGCAGTTCCAAACATCACGCACAGCCTTCCCATTAACGCACGAAGTATTACCTCCGATTCAGCCTTGTGCTGCCTCCCGCAGAGCGGCGGCAAGTTTGTCGGCATGCGCGGGGAGTCCGTAATGCTCCAAAGCCCAGCGCCGCCCTGAGGCCCCCATCTGCTCTCGACTTTCGCGATTGGCGATCAAAGTTGACAGTGCTTCACGCCATTCCTTAGGAGTCGTCGCGCAATAATGTGTACTGCTCACCTTTCCATGCTCTCTTACCGCTCCTACCGGAGTGGCTACAAACGGTATTCCCACCGCCATGTATTGAATAGCCTTGAATCCAGATTTTCCGGCTGCCCACTGTGACGCGTACAAACTTGGATCGATCGGATAAAGACCAATATCCAGCGACTGGAAGTCTTTCACTTCACGATCCAGTTCCCACTCAAGGTTTTCAACCTCTACTCCGGGAATGTGTATCTCGCTCTTCCCGGCACCCACGATTTTAAGGCGGAACTGGTGCTCCCGCGCTAATTCACGCAAAACTGAAAAAGTCGATTCTAGGTATGGGAATGTCGAGTGCGTGCCGATCCATCCAAGCACCAAACCTTCGTCCTGGCGATTTCGGGGCACAGGATGAAACACGTCGGTGTCTACCACGGTCGGAATAACTCGAGCCTTTGCTCCTTTGCTGGTTACATATTCGGCGATGGCGCTATTGCCGCACGTTACCAGACCGGCCCACCGAATAAGATCATCCGTTTTGCTAAACCATTTAAAGGCTTTTCCAAGCTTGCCGAAGGTAGGGCTAGTATAGGGGATGTAGGTTGCGTCATCCAAATCAAGCACCAACGGTCGTTTGATTAATTGGCTGGACAGCCATTCGATTATTGGCGGTCCGAATATCATTGCCTCACGCTGAACGAGCACCACGTCGGCATTCTGCGCGGCAAACACATCTCTAAATCGAAGTAAAGCTGCTCTCAGGAGCCTCGACGCAGTTAGCGGCAGCGCTCTGCGTTTATACAGAGACTTGAACAACTTCGAATCGAAAAAAGGGCGGATCATTAGCGTGATGCCGCGCTCGGCCAAGGGGCCGGTAAACTGTTGCAAGCGATAGCGCGTAGCTGCCGCTTCAACCGGATAAGAAGCGAGGGCCAGAACTCTCATAAGAAACTATTAACCGGGGCCGGATTGAACTGCCAGGCTTTCAATTTTCACCTTCCGCTGCCCGGGGCGGCGACCACTTGCTCATAAAGACGTGCGTAACGTTCAATGCCGACCTCGCGCACGTCGAAAAATCTTTCTGCAGCGGCGCGAGCGCGGGCTCGCATAGTCTCTTGATCGCGAGCCAGTTGCTCGATGGTGGCGATTACCTTCGCGTACTCCGGTGCCGCGAAGTCGTCGACCAGCGCGCCCAGCTGTTCGTTGGTAACCAGTGTGTCCAAATCTCCGATGCCTGTGTTGATAACCAATGGCAAACCGCACGCGAGATACTCTGTGACCTTCACTGGTGAGGTTGCACGCTTGGAAAACCCGGGCTTGTAAAACGCAATGCCAAGGTCGCTTGCCGACAAATAAGAGGGCACCTCAACAGAAGCTGCGCTTCGCACTGTATACTGCGCAGATTTAATGCCCCGCGCGTTCATTAATTTCCTGATGATTGCCGAATCCCCAGGGGTCAACCACAAGAAATGTGCGTCGTAGCGGTGTTCGAGAAGCTGGACAAAAAAGTCGGCCAGCTTATCAGACAGGTACCAACTGCCGATCGAGCCGCTGTAAACAATCGTGAAGCGATCTCCCAGCCCAAGCTCCGCACGCCTTCGCCTGCGATCCTCGAAGCGAAATTTGAACAACTCTAGATCTGCGCAGCAAGGAATCACTTGATGTACCACCTGCCTGCCCCGCAGTCCCTCCCAATTCTCGATCACAGACCAGATCCTCTTGGTGAGCGTCACCACCCCTTCGGAAGCTGCTAAAGCACGCCCTTCCATACTTTTTGTAAGGCGATACGGAATGCCACCTTGGCGCCAGTGTTCAGCCTCGACATATTCCTCAGCTAGCAATCCGCGCACGTCAAAGATAATTTTGAGTGGAAATCTTTTTTTTAGCGCCAGCGCAATAGTCGCCGGAATGTGACTGCGCGCGTGCACCATCTCGATTTTATTTCTCCTCACCAGCTTCGCCGCGTAACGAATGCCAGACAGGACGTCATAGATAGTTGCCGGAAGTGACGGCTTCTGGTGATAGCGCAGCCAGTGCCAATCAATGTTGTCTGCACGCAGTTGATCGCGGAGTTCTGCGCATCTTGCACGTCCATCCGATTCGAAGGCTGCGGCTCGCTCAAAACTAAGCAAAGTGAAAAATATGCCCCTTTTCCCCAGTTCGCGTAGATACGGAATAACCTGGCTCTGGCCTAGGGGATCGAGCATTCCGTTATAGGAAACAAACAGCACGCGCCGCCCTTTAAGCGTCATCGGTGACACCAATCGTCGCATCAACCTTATCTTTCAAGACCATTGCAAACACGCTGGCGATCCGAATAAGGTCTCCAATAGGAAGGGCCGGAAACTTCACGGCGGTGCAGGGGATCCCAACCAAACATTCTTACCACACCGATCGGAGTAACAATTGCAAAGAAGACGAAGCCGAGGATGATGCGGGTGCTGACATAGGCGAGCGCTTCTGCGAGCAAGATCCAGGCTCGGTTCGGATAGACCAGGGATTTGGGGAGGACGACGCCGAGAAGCAGGTTTACTTCTGCTACGACGGTGAGCTTGCCTCGGTAAAGCCACCCGAGCAGAGTGAAAACAATGCCCACGATCAATCCAAACTCTCTCTTCACTCGGAAGGAGCGCTGGATGCTTGGTTCTGCTTTCACATTAATTCTTGAGTAGCCTACCCTCTCAGCCCCGCAAAGGAAGTCCGTTGAGCAGCTCGAATTACGAAAAGAGCGAGACGAAGCTATGAGGTTTCGGCAGCCGTACCGGCTCTACCCTCCGACTTTTCTTCTTCGGCGTCAGAGTAGTAGCTCGAGTAGTAGCCTGAGTAATAATAATCCTGAGACTCAAGCTTCACATTGTTAAGCACGACTCCGAATATGTTGGCACCCACATCAAGTAACTGCTGTTTGGCGCGCCGCACTACAGCTCGCGAACTCTTGCCGCTGTGCACGACAAGGACGACCCCGTCCGCCATCGTCGAGAGGATGGAAGCGTCAGTAAACGAAATCGCAGGGGGTGAATCGATGATGATGTGCCCAAAGCGCTCGCTCAATAGACCCAGCAGTTTGCGCATCTGATCTGACCCCAGGAGCTCAGCTGGATTAGGTGGCACAGGCCCTGAGGTCAGTAGTTTTAGATTAGGGGTTTTGTCATAGGTTTGAATCAATTGGTCCAGATCAGGCTCCCCTGAAAGCCAATTCGTCAGACCTCTGGTATTTGGTATGTCAAAGTGAGCGTGTAGTCTGGGCCGCCTGAGATCGCAATCTACAATCAGCACTTCAGCGCCGGTTTGCGCCAGCATGAATGCGGTATTAATTGCGGTAGTTGTCTTCCCTTCTGAGGGCTGACTCGAAGTAACAAGTACTGTCTTAGGGGGTTGGCCAGCCGAAGAAAGCAACAGGGACGTACGCAGATGCCTGTACGATTCAGCAATAGGGGAACGTGCGTCGTCGACCATCGCTAGCGCGGTTGACTCCGCGGGCCCGGCTGGAGCCACTCCGGAGATTCCCAGTAGTTTGGCCCGATCAGATCGGCTCGCGGGAATCAAAGCCAGCGCCGGTAAGTGGATATAGCGATCCACATCTTCAATCAACTTCACAGTGTCATCGAGGAAATCCAGCAGGAAGGCCAGCCCGATGCCCGCACCCAGGGACAACAAAAAGGCAACCAAGATGTTGCGAAAACGCTGCGGTCCTATCGGCGTGGTCTTTAGACGGCTGTAGGTGGCAATACTGACCTCATTTGATCTGTCGTTTGAAGTTACCAGCAGGTCACGCTGGCGCTGCACCAAAATATTCAGGTACTGTTTATTTGTTTCGAGGTCCTGAGTTATCGCAATTAAGTCAATCTGATCCCGCACCTGTTGCGTTGTCGTTCCCTTTTGCTGTTCATAAGATCTCTTCAGGCTATTCTCTTTCGCCACTGCGGCTTCGTATCGTCTCTTCATCGACGACACGATTTCAGTGGGAGCCTTGGCGAGTTCTGCCTCGATCGGTTTGATCTTAGCATCAATCTTCTTCACCTCAGGCCACTCAGGTGTATAGACCATGAGCAGGGCCTCTCGCGTCTCATTAAGCGCAGAAATCCTGTCTCTGAGTTTCTCGACGCGAGCTGAAGTTTGCACATCAGGAATCGAAAAGGAGTCGGTTTCTTTTCTGGCGGCCTCGTACTGCGCCTGACGATTTTTTCTATCATTTTCCGCTTCGAGTAACTGGTTGCTCAGCGTTGCCAGTCTCTTGGCCTCGAGATTCCCGTTGGGATCGGTGGTAAGCGGTAGATTGTGGGCCTTGGCATAGTTGAACTGCTTTTCCTGATCGGTCTTGATCTTGGTTTGCAAGCTCGCAATCTCCCTGGCTAGAACATCCTCTGCCTTGGTGGAACCGAGGGTGGCCCGGGCGAGATTGTTATTGACGAAAACTTCGGCCAGCGTGTTAGCGATCTTCTGGGCTAATTCCGGATCCGAATGCGCAAACTTGATCTTAACGAGATTCGTCTTTTGAATCGGTTCGATCGTTTCCCCGGCTATGATCGCATCTTCATACGGCTCAAGTTTTGCGAGTTCTTCCGGGCTCAGAGCGCGGTCGGCTACTTCGGTCTCCCCCACCACGGAAAGGGCCGAAGCCGAGGCCGCAGATGCGTCAGGATTCCTTTTTGGGCCTGAGAAGATTCTGCGAAGCGAGGCGAAGATTCCCCCCTGGGTCTGACCGCCAAAAAAGGAGGGATTGTTTTGCAGGTCCAGTGTTAGCACTACTTGGCGGGCGAGGGCTGGGTTTTCCAGAAGTTTAAGCTGGGTACCCCAGAAGTTGGGATCGCTTTGGGCGTTGATGACTATCTCTTTTGTCTGCAATACACTCCTGGGCTTTGGTTCAATCCGGATTGTGGTCTCGCCTTCATAAATCGAAGGCGAGCGAAACATCTGAATTGTTACCAGCGAAGTGACCGCCAGAACGAGACTGAGGATCAACCACTTGCGCTTCAGAACAACAAACAAATAATCGCGCATCGAGGTGGGCTCGAGGGCAGAAACACCATAAGGCTTTGCTTGAGTGATCGCGGCGCCCGTCGGTTGAGAGAGCGCATCGTGACTGTCTCGAGGTTCGTTTGGTCACAACCTGCCGCTTCCAGGGCCGCGAGTGCGAACTCCTCGTAGCTGGCGCCAGCGCCGGAATTCACGACGTGAAAAATTCCAGGTAGATCTCGCTCAGCCAGCTCCCGCATTCGCGCCGCCAAATGAGGCGCATAGGTTGGGGTTCCCCAGGCGTCGCTGATGGTCTTCAGTCGTTCGCCTCGCCGCCTCCGCTCGACAACTGTGCTCAGGAAATTTCTTCCGCCGGCGCCGAAAACGAAACCGGTTCGGACAGCGATGGTGCGCGCAAGAGCCCGCTGCGCTCTGCGCTCCCCCTCCAGTTTCGAAAGGCCATAGACACTTATTGGGTTCGGATCATCTCGCTGCGTATAAAATCCTTCCTTAGTACCGTCAAAGATGTAATCCGTGGAGATCGTGACCAAAACAGCGCCGCAGCGGCGGCTGGCCTTTGCGAGATTTTCTGGTCCGTTTGCATTTGCGGCGTGCGCCCGTGCGGAATCGATCTCACAGCCATCAACATCGGTCCAAGCGGCGCAATTGATCACCGCGTCGGGTCTTACTTGTTCAATCGTAGTGCGGACGGATGCGGCATCAGTGATGTCAAAAGTTTCGTGGGTATAACTAAAGATCTGGTCGTGTTGCGCGAGGCAGTGTTCCGTGACTGCCCTGCCGACCAGCCCTCCTGCGCCTGCGACCAGGATTCTCAAGCCGCGCCTACCTTCGTTCCATACTGTTGCTTGTAGTAATCCCGATAGGCGCCACTCCGTGCCCGCTCAATCCATCGGGAATTCTCCTGGTACCAGGCGATAGTTTTGCTCAAACCACTCTCCCAGGTTTCAAGTGGACGCCAGCCCAGCTCGGATTCGGCACGTGAAGGATCGATTGCGTACCGACGGTCATGGCCCAGCCGATCTTTGACGAAGCGAATCAGTGAACGCGGTTTGCCCAACGCGTCAAGTAACGACTCCGCTACGTCAATATTCCGATGTTCGTTGCGCGCACCTATGTTATAGACTGCGCCCGTGTGGCCCTGCTGCAGGGCGAGCAGGATCGCGCGGCAATGATCCTCGACGAAAATCCAATCCCGAACATTCTGACCGTCACCATAAAGCGGAATAGGTTGATCGTTCATGGCGTTAGAGAGTGCAAGGGGTAGGAATTTCTCCGGAAACTGGCGCGGGCCATAATTGTTTCCACAGCGAGTGACAACCGTGTCAAGACCGAAGGTGTGATGCGCGGCCCGTACCAGATGTTCCGCTGCAGCCTTAGAGGCCGCGTAGGGGCTGTTCGGTGCAAACGCAGAATTTTCAGTAAAGTAGGCAGTCTCATCTTCGGGAAGACTGCCCAGGACCTCGTCGGTGGATACTTGAAGAAAACGCCTGACACCGCACTCGCGGGCAGCATCAAGCAAAACCTGCGTGCCCAGTATGTTCGTGCGGAGGAATTCGTCAGCCGAAAGGATGCTGCGATCGACGTGAGACTCGGCGGCAAAATTTATGATGGCGTCAGTGCCGGACTCCAAAGCGGCGAGCACCGAGTCGCGCGCGGCTATGTCGCCCTGTACAAGCTGATGGCGGGTTTGGTCCAGTCCTTCGAGGTTGTCGAGATTGCCGGCATAAGTCAGAGCGTCGAAGTTGGTAACCTTGCAAGAAGGTCTCTGCTCGAGTAACAGCCGCACGAACGCTGACCCAATGAATCCTGCGCCACCGGTGATGAAAAACCTGTTCATGGCATGCGACTTTCAGACTAGCAACTCGGTCGCCAATGCACAACTGAGAAATACAGTCACACAAAGTCCGGCAGGGCACCTGTCGGCCCGGGACCACATCCCATTCTCTGTGACCGGCGTGACCGATACCTGCAGTACAACTCTCGGACTTGGCCATGCCAATTCAGTAGAGAACAATCCAGAGGGACTCGTTCAAAACGCTATCCGCAACCGGAGCAGGACGGGAGCGAACCGGCCGGTGCATCGCTTGACTACGCAGCGGACGATGGCTAGACTGCCCTTCTTTCCCAAAATCGTCGGGATAAACTTTCGAGCCCAAGATAAC
>JAIVJP010000033.1 GCA_020199975.1 Acidobacteriota bacterium | reverse complement strand
GGCGGGAAGAGCTGGAACAAATCGTCGAGGTAGCTCGGCGAACTGGGGTGGCCGGCCTTATCGCAACTAACACCACCACCAGTCGCGACGGCCTGCGAACAGCAACAGAAGAAGTTGCCGCATGCGGCGAAGGAGGCTTAAGCGGCCTTCCGCTTCGGCAGCGCTCGACTGGCATGATTGCCACACTCTACAACCTCACGTCTCGAGCGATCCCGATCATCGGCGTGGGGGGGATCTTTACAGCGGACGACGCGTGGGAAAAGATCTGCGCCGGAGCTAGCCTGATTCAGATTTACACTGGATTTATTTACCAGGGTCCGAGCATAGCGCAAGAGATCAACAAAGGACTGGAAAAAATAATGACCTTGAGAGGATTCAATTCGCTGGATGCGGCAGTTGGCTCCCGCGCGAAAGAGCTTGCTGTTCTTTGAGACAATTCTTAACTATGAGCCTGACCTCGAAAGATAAACTAATTGTTGCGCTCGACGTGGATTCACCTCGACAGGCCCTAGCGCTTGTTAACACTCTGCGCGATCTGGTCGGGATGTTTAAGATTGGATCTCAGCTCTTCACGGAGGCTGGCCCGAAGATTGTCAGCGAGATCGCCAGCTCAGGCAAAGGGGTTTTCCTGGATCTTAAGTTTCACGACATTCCAAATACTGTGTCATGCGCCGCAGTCGCAGCAACTCGATTGGGTGTCTCAATATTCAATGTGCACGCCTCGGGTGGTCGGGAGATGATGCGACGCACGGCCGATGCGGTCTCAGAAGTTGCCATGATCCAAGGCCTCAAACGCCCGTCAGTAATCGCCGTAACGGTTCTAACCAGCTCCGATGCGACCATGCTTTCAGAGGTAGGCATCGGCTCCGAACCAGAGACACAGGTGCGTCGCCTTTCACTGCTGGCTGAAGCCAGTGGGATGGATGGGGTCGTCGCATCTCCCCATGAAGTGGCCGTAGTGAGGTCTACTGTAATGAGTTGCGGTTTCCTGATTGTAACGCCTGGCGTACGTCCCGCAGCGGCTGCCCTGGACGATCAGAAACGAGTAATGACTCCCGCTCAAGCGATCCGGGCCGGCGCGGACTACATTGTTGTAGGCCGCCCCATTACCAGCGCCAAGGACCCCGGAGAATCAGCCGGGCAGATCCTGGAAGAGATGGAATCAGGACTGGGCTAACACACCTCATCCAGCAGGAAGAGGAACTGACAAGCTATCAATGCGTGTACAATTGGGACCACTGGTCAGAGGATGCAACATTGCTCTGGCCTTCGTTTTGAAATTTTGATGCAAGGGTGAAGCAAAGTTTGAAGCTGGCAGTTGTTTGTAACTTCATATTCATGGTTCTCGCGCTCATGGGCCCCTCCGCTCAGAGCAATAGTGACGCAGTTTCTCTCCCCTTTTCTGCGGCCCTTTATCGTACAGGTGAGCGGCTCACCTACAACGTTTCATTCTCAAACTTTATCAGCGCCGCGCATGTCGAGCTTCAGGTAGGTGCCCGGGGCGTTTTCTTCGGACGCGAAGGAATTCAACTTCGCGGTCATGTCGAGACCACAGGCGTAGTCTATGCTGCATTGTTTGCCATCAACAATGATTACGTCACCTACGTTGATCCGGCAACTGGTTTACCGTTTCATTCTCAACAAGTGGTACGCGAGGCTACCCGCACGTCAGACACGGCAAGAGCGTTTAACGAACCGTCTGGAGCGGCGGCTATCCCGTCAAAATTGAGAAATACCGAGATTCCTGGTACCTACGACTTCCTGTCCGCAATCTATCGACTCCGGGCATTGCCGCTAGCTGAAGGGTCTACCTATTACTTGTCAGTGAGAGGTGAAACGGAAGACTATCAAGCTGAGGTGAAAGTGACGGGTCGCCAGACCATCAAGACGACTGTGGGATCATTCAACACCCTTGTTTCGCAGGTTCACGTGACAAATAATTCCCGGGGGAATAATTATCGCATCCGGATCTTTTTCAGCGACGACGAAAGACACGTTCCGGTTCTGATCACAGCCCGCATCGCCGCGGGTGAACTTCGTGCAGAGCTCGCCGGATCAGAATTCGTGAAGCCTGTGGCTCCAGTGGCGGTTCCAACGACCCCAGTCACGCCCATTGCGGGGCCGACACCGGTGGTCCCACTTCAGCCCCCCGCTGACCCCGGCAACGGCAATCTGGACAACCTGCCATTCAAGGTTGGCGAACAACTGAACTATCAAATTTTCCTGAGAGACATCACACCACCAGCCGGCACTGCGACGTTTCATGTGCGCGCACGGGCACCTCACTTCGATCGCGACGCCTTACTGTTTACGCTTCGGGCGCAAACCACGAATGCAGCGCAACGACTTTTCTTCGCCAACGATCAGATAAGCAGTTACGTCGATCCGAAAACGCTGCTTCCCTTTCGTTCCGAGATGAATCTGACTGAAGGCGCTCGGCGGCTGAATCAAACTCTTACGATTAACCAGGACTACGGCACTGCAACCAGTGATAAGGGTGAGCGGATAGAAATCCCGATTGGTACGCACGACTATCTTTCATTTTTCTATCTGGCCCGAACCTTCAATATCACGCCGCCTCGGCGCAATGCGATCTCGATTCTGGTTAACAATAAGCCCAAGACTCTCTTTATTACCTCGCTGAAGCGAGAAACGATTCAAATCGGTCCCCAAAGCATATCGGCCATTCAGCTTTCACTCACCACCGATGATCCCCAACCAGATACGTACCTCTTCCGGGTGTGGATCAGCGACGACAAGCGTCGCCTGCCAGTGCGACTTACAGCGTCCACGCAGCTCGGCCAGGTTCGTGCAGACCTGGCAATCATCCCCCTCACCGCCCAATAACATCTTCTTGCCGGTTCGCCCAACACCCTTAACTGAAATTGAAAATGATTTTCAATTAGGTTATAGTTCGACCAGCCTGGGGAATCGAGCCCTCAGCCTTCTCAGTCTAAAAGGCGATGTCGGTCCGAAAACGAAATATACCAAATGCTTAATTCCTTCATTATTGTCCTTCGCGAAGGGTTCGAGTCTTTTCTGCTCGTGGCCGTCATCCTGACCTACCTCCGTAAATCTGGTCAAAAGTGGCTTGCCTCGGCTGTTTACGTCGCCATCGTCCTGGCTCTTTCCGTCAGCGCCGCCCTAGGTTACCTGCTCAAGAACGGCGTGGACGATGCCGTTCTGCGTAGGCTCTTCGGACAAACGCTGGGGGGATATGCCAGTCAGTTTCTGGGGAATGAAGCCTTGCGCGAAGCGGTTCTTGGCGTCGTCGCGATCCTAATGGTAGGCACGCTGGTAGTTCATATGTGGCGCACCGGACCGAAGATCCAGGAGAGAATGCGCAATCGATTGGGAGCGATGTCGTCGCGTACCTCACGACTGGCAGCATTGGCAGGGGTTTTTCTTTTTACATTTCTGATGATCACGCGGGAAGGCATGGAAACAGCTCTGCTGTTGTTACAAGTACGCGATCCACGGATGGTCAGTGGTGCGCTATTGGGCCTCCTGGCGGCGAGCGCATTTGCCTGGGGCTGGGCTCGCTTTGGTTACCTGATCAATGTGAAGAGGTTCTTTCTGGTTACCAGCATTTTTCTTCTGTTGTTCATGCTGCAAGTCGCCATATACTCCTTTCACGAATTCTCGGAGGCGGGACTGCTTCCAAATAGCGAAATGCTTCACGAGGCTACCGAAAAGTTTTCCCCGGATGGTCTCTACGGGAAGTGGTTCTCTCCTCTGATGGTGGGGATTTGCGGGTTTTGGTTACTGGGTGCGTGGCTCTCTGATCGGTTTAAGGATTCGCGAATCACCCCATTGCCGAAACTCGAGGGCACGAGATAATCTTTCCGCTGCGGTTATTGGGCCAAAAGTTCCGACAGCTCTCGCTTCAAGAGTTTTCCAGTGGGTCCTTTAGGAATCTCGCTTAGGAACCGCACCGTCTTAGGACATTTGTAATCAGCCAACCGTTCCCGGCAAAATCCGATTAACTCTTCTTCGGTTGCAGTGGTTCCTTCCTTAAGTACGATGAAGGCCGCGACTTCCTCCCCGTAGAGAGGATCCACAACGCCAATGGTCGCAGCGGCGGCTATAGCTGGGTGCTGGTATAGGACTTCATCGATCTCGCGCGGGTAAATGTTCTCACCACCGCGGATGATCATGTCTGACTTGCGATCGACAATGTAGAAGAAGCCGTCCGGGTCTCGGTAACCGATATCACCCGTGTGAAACCAGCCGTTGCGAAATGCTGCACCGGTCGCATCGGGATTCTTGTAGTAGCCCTTCAGAACATTTTCACCGCGCAGGACAATTTCTCCCAACGCTCCCTCCTCCACTTCCCTGTCATCGTCGTCCACAACTCTCATTTCATTTCCGATCGGCAGACCGCACGACCCGGCACGGCGCCGCTCGTCGGGCGGATTGAAGGTTGACCGGCAGGTTGACTCGGAAAGACCATAGCCCTCTATTACCAGGCAATGAAACGTTTCTTCAAAGCGCTTCAGTACTTCGGCCGGGAGGGGCGCTGAGCCACACATCGCAAAACGAAGCTGCTCGGTTCTCAAACCCTCAGGGACGCCATCTGGATAAGTGGTCAGGAGCATTGAGAGCATCGTCGCTACGGAACCAAAGGAAGTTATTCGATAGTCTGAAATGATCTGCCAGAACCGCGAGGCTGAAAACTTCGGAGTGATTACGCTTGAGCCGCCGGGGTACAGCGCTGACATTGTGGTAACTGAAACTGCATTCATGTGAAAGAGTGGCATGATTGTGAGCAGGCGATCCTGCTCCGTGAAACTGAGCCACTCGCTAATCTGTCTGGCGTTAGCAATCACGTTGGCATGAGTCAACAAGCAGCCCTTTGGTTTTCCGGTTGTGCCTGAGGTGTAAATGATGATCGCCTCGTCATCCTTGTTGACGTCTGCTTCAGGTAGGCTTGCGCCAGGTTCCGCGTCGCTAAAGTCGCGCGTCGCCTGCGCCTCATCAGCAAACTCTATCACCGAGCGTAATGACGGTAAGTCACTGCGAACGCTCTCGATGGTTGGCAAGAAATCCGGGTGGATCAATAAAGCCCTCGCCTCGGAGTTGGAAATTGTGTAAGCCAGCTCATGAGCTTTCAGTAGAGAGTTCACCGGTCCGGCCAGCGCTCCAAGTTTCCAACAGGCAAAATACGCGATTACATATTCTGCGCTGTTCGGCATTAAGAGGCTGACGACGTCGCCCTTCTGGACGCCTTGCGAGACTAAAAGTGCCGCTGTCCGGTTCACCGCAACATCAAATTCAGCGTAGCTGAATCGGCGGCCGTCAGCTTCCGAGAAAAGGAAGTGCTTATCCGGGGCGTCACCTGCGCGTTGCTCTAACAATTCTCGTAAGTTGTTGGGGATCGGCTTCAGCTTTTGGTTAGTCATGAAGTCTGCGGTAATTAGATAGTGGAACCGCTAAGCTATATACCACGGAAAGTTTTAATGGGCGACCTTGCAGAGGACTTGCAGAGTACTGGTGTAGGTGAGCACAAGCAGCGGCGTTTTTCTCCTACAGAACCGAGGAGCGGTTCTGTGAAAGGGCTGTCAAGAAAAAACTTCTCCCAGGCCGGCCGCCGGTCAATGATTTGTTCTCTTCAGC
>JAIVJP010000272.1 GCA_020199975.1 Acidobacteriota bacterium | reverse complement strand
TTTACGGCCACCAGCAATGGTGGCCGTTTTTGCGTTGTGGCAAAATTGTGGCAGACCCTCTGCCCCGAGATCCGCACGGCCTCAACCGCAGCTCTTTTAGCTCGATCCGTAGCATGAGTTCTGCATTCTTTCTAAGTCCACTTTCAAACCGCCGTTCTCAAATTCAAATTTAGCTGTCTGTGCAAAATTAGACCCTTAGCGAGCCACGGAATGCCCTAGCACCATAGTAAGACTCCGCACCGTTGCGATACACGAAGACATTGCCGTAGCGGCGATCACAAAAGAGGGCGCCGCCGAGTTTTCTAATATCAGAAGGTGTTTTCACCCAGCTCGACGTTTTCGTATCGAAATTTCCAAGTTTCTGCAGCTCTCGATATTGTTCTTCCGTTAAAAGTTCAATGCCTATGGCGGCTGCCATATCAGTAGCGTTATTCTTCGGTTTATGTTCTTTCCTTGATTTGAGCGCTTCTCCGTCGTAACAAACACTTCTGCGGCCTTTAGGACTTTCCGCTGAACAATCATAAAAAATGTAATCGCCCGTCTTTTTATCTTAACCAACAACATCCGGTTCACCGCCAGTTCTTTCCATTTCATTGAGCGACCACAGTTTTTTAGCATTGGCTTCCAGCTTTGCTTTTACTTTAGCCCATTCAAGACCTTTATGGCGGTTCATGTTTTTCTCAAAACGGGCTTTTAATGCTCTGAGTAGTTCTTCACGTCGTTCTGGTGACAACTCTTTTTTATTGCTATTAGTGTTTTTCATACTTTTGCGTATTGCCCTTGTTGGCAGCATGGACTTTTCTGTCGCTTGTTTACCTTCAGAACATACTGATGAATATTTATTGATTAACTGAAATGATCTTTCTATTCTCAGGTCTGAAGTACCACGATACAACAGTCAGGATTAGCAGTAACAACGCGGGAAATATTTCATTCACGGAATCACCCGCCTGGCGGGAATGTAGCAGGCGAGTAATGCAACTGCGAGTGCGCCGATTGAGAGGGTCGCAGAGGTGAATGCATGTTTTGTACCGAATCCAATAATCTCGCCGGACCACTGCTCACTATGGCAATCTGGTCAATTAGGACTTAGAATCCGTCCGCAAACACAACGCGCGGGGTTCCCGCTGTCGCCACAAAGACAATTAAACTGTCGCCACAAAAGACAAGATAAGCCACCACAAGACTGGGGTTAGCACCATGAACAAAGCCAAACTCTCAAGTTCACTCCCGCTGATCACCTTCGCTATTGCGGTGTTGTTCGTTGTTGCGTGCGCCGCATACGCGCAGCAGTCAAAGAAAACTGCGCAAACATCTGACAGCCGTGAATGGCTGCAATTCCGTGGTCCCAACGGTACCGGGGTCGCTGAAGGTTTCACATTACCCGCTGAGTTTGGTGCGAAGAAAAATCTAGTATGGAAAACATCAGTGC
>JAIVJP010000328.1 GCA_020199975.1 Acidobacteriota bacterium | reverse complement strand
CGTCTGGATAACGAGCCGCGCATCGCCATTCTGGGCCTGGGACGTCTGGCCAGTGGCGGGGTCGATTATGGGTCAGATCTCGACATCCTCATTGTTTACGATTCGTTTCTTCCCGCACCGGTTTCTCCACTGAGTCAGGAGGAGGCTTACGCCAGGCTGGGGGAGTTGATGATTGCCGCGCTGGCAAGCGTGACGCGCGAAGGATATCTCTACCGCGTTGATTTGCGCCTGCGCCCCGACGGCAAGAACGGACCTCTGGTCGCAAGTTCGCAAGCGTTCCTCGACTATTTGAAAGAGCGCACAGTTGTCTGGGAATGGCTCGCTTACGTGAAACTGCACGCTGTGGGCGGTGATCTAGACCTCGGCAAGATGATCGAAACCCACGCCAGACACGCGCTTCACGAAGCCGCGCGCAAGCACGACCCGGAAGAGCTGAAAAGAGAGACGCGCCACGTGCGCGACCGGCTCGAAAAAGAGAAAGGAAAGCAAAATCGGCACAGGGGCATCGACATCAAATATGCAGCGGGCGGCATGCTGGATGTCTATTTTGCCACGCGCTACTTGCAGTTGCGCGACGACGTTTCCGACGAAGGCCAAGACCGTTCTACCACGACAACTCTCGAGCGACTGCGAGCTACAGATTCCGTAAACGAGGAAGATTTTGCGGTATTGAGCAGCGGTTACAAACTGCTGAGGTCTACGGATCATCATCTCCGTTTGATTCTAGGGAGACAAGCACGCCTGCCCGCAACCGATCATCCCGCGCTGAGAGATATTGCTAGGCAATTGGGATTTGAGTCGGCCGTTGATCTTCACGAAACGATTGTGGAAAAGATGAGGAGCATACGCGAAGCATACGACAGGATTACCAGTTAAGCAGACTCAGGCTTGTGCCTCATTCCTAGTCGACTCATACCAGCAGCGCGTGCACCAGGAGTGTGTCGCTTGTCGTTCTTCAAGATCGTAGAAACGAGCGTGTGGCAGTCGCCGCACGACCTCTCGTTCGTCGTCGTCCAGGTCGGACCAGATTTGTCGACGGCCTTCGCCGCAACGTGGGCAGTTTTCCTCAGTGTTCACTTCACTATTTCTCTTATGACAAAGATGTATGTTTACTGTTTCCGCAGTCTCGTGTAATTTAGCCTTGGTGGCGCCCTGAACCAACATTGAGCCACAGGAGCGGGGTCCCCACGCGGGCAGCCCGCGTGGGGACAAGGATAGCATCCAAATAGCAGATGACGTTAAGGAAGAACGAATGTTCAGAATCAAAGCCTCGTACACGGAACAATTGGAATTAAGAACAACGATAGAGCGCGCTCGCGAGTTCTTCAGCGAGTTTCGGAACTTTGTCGATTTGATGCCCGGCATTGAAAGTATTCGCAAAGAAGCCGGCGGCATCATGCGCTGGATGGTGCGCACGGAGGTGCCCGTGATTGGGGCAGTGCACGCAAGCTTTGCGGTTGAGAAAACCGAGGACCGTCCGGAAAGGCTGGAATGGTCACCCGCCCTCAGCGAAGCGAAAAATTATCTTCGTTATGCCGCAGCATTCGAGGAGCGCGGTCATAAGGTTTTGGTTCGCATTGCCCAGCACGTAGAGTTGCGCCGGTCGCACGGCAGAGACCTGCACACGCTAGCCGGCCTGATTGGTGAAGGAGCCATCAGCGCGGAAATGCAGAAGCGCGTCAGCGAGATGATCAAAACTTTCCTAGAACGCGCACAAGTCAAGTTGGAAGCAGAACCCGACTGCGAACAACA
Organism: Acidobacteriota bacterium; assembly: GCA_020199975.1. Lineage (GTDB taxonomy): Bacteria > Acidobacteriota > Blastocatellia > Pyrinomonadales > Pyrinomonadaceae > PSRF01. The sequence goes on along the minus strand of JAIVJP010000328.1, from coordinate 3,921 downwards.
GGCGGTTTAGGTTAGCGAACTTGGCTTTGCAGAGAGGCAGTGAGGGGCATTGCAAACTCTTAAGATCATCGAGGTCAGTCCGTTCCTATGGGAGCTGGGTTGACCCTTTCTTTTTCGGATGTCCGTAGCTGATCATGTTCGCAAACATCCGATAAGCTCCCGGTACGCCCGTCCCCAATTGCCTGTACCACACCAGGCTCGTGTAGATGTAATACCCGCGCCCGTATTTCGTGGCGAGCAACCCGCCCTTCAACGAAGGTTCACCTTCATCCGCCGTTTCAAACAAAGTCTGATATTTAGGGTCCCACTCTTTTGGAAAATAAAGTCCACGCTCCTGAATCCAGCGATCAAAATCAGCTCGGGTAATTCTGTTGGGGAAATTTAACAACCGATGTTTGGGCCCGAGGAAATTGACCGGCGCTGTTTCTTGAGTGACGCGTTCATTTCCTAAAATGATCGGAAAAGGCGCGAGTTGTGGGCGACCCTTGGCGGGATCGGGATTCCACTCGTCCGTCTTGTGATAGAAAACAATCAGCGTCCCACCTTCTCGAACATAGTTCAACAGATTCGAGTTTGATGCGACTAATTTCGGATGAGCCTGGTAGCCACGGTTATCTATAATGAGCGTGTCATAATCGGCCAAATCACCCTTCTGGACCTGCTCGACGCTTACCTCCTTCGCGTTTACTCCCAGCGCCGTTAGCGAATGCTCGAGCGTTTTATCGAAGCTGGGTATGAATCCGACTCTCAGGTCCCTCACCACTCGCGACTGCGTGTAAACCACATGAAGAAATCTTTGAGCAATTGGTTGTGATGATCCTTCTGATTCCACGGACAACAAAAATTGCCCAAAACTGTCGCGCGCGCGACCGCGTGCACCTGCGGACTCCATCGGAATGGCGTTGGATCTAATTGTGAGTTCTCGAGTTTCGTTTGGTTCAAGAATGATCTCGCGACCCACTTCAAAGATGTGATATCTGGGCGCGCTTAGTTTCACTGTGCCTCGGAACAATCTGGCAAGGTTGTTCGAGAGCTTGATTTTCAGAACGAGTGGCCGATTGACGATGGCCGGAGTAAACACGTAAAGCGACGGCGAGATTTCTTTGATCTCAACGGCGGGGGCGATGTCCAGTCTTGATTCCGCACTTAATGAAAACCACGCACCGTCGATTTCCAGATCAGCATCCGCGACAAATCGCTCACCAAATAACTTGCCATCGTAAAGATGGTGTGCCGGCGGGACGGTAGGCGCGGCAGTAGTGGGCGTCACTCGATCCACGGTGTTGCTGGTTTCTGTATCTGCGACTAGCTGCTCGGCGGCATCCAACGGTGCGCGAGTGCCCCCACTATGAAAAAAGAGCCTGTTGATCTGGACGGTCCTTGCGCCGGTGTTGGCCAGACTAACGGTAAATCGCGCCGGATTACCTGCTACGAGAAGTGAATTGTGTGGCTTTAGGGTCAACAGAGCGCCTGAACTAAGACCGAAGGCTCGATTTCCGCGCTCTGTTATCAGCCACGGGCGGTGGGAATGTTCTGCGGGGACACTCGTTGAGTTCCTCTGCTTGCGCCGCCAGCCAATCAGGGCATTGAGTACTCTGTCCGGCTCTTCGATGAACTCCGTCAAAGGGCGGCCGTCAATTGTCGGAGGTGCGAGCCGGGGGCTGACGGCCTCAGGAAGAGTTAAGCCTTCAAGAAAGGTTTTTGCACCACCAGGAAGCTGCTCTGTGCCCCGTGCCTCGCGCACCAGAGCGTATCGGATTAGTGGCAGGCTGTTCTCACCTCGCATGCGCTCGGCAATGGTTTGTGGCCATGGCCCCTGGGAGGCATGCTGTTGCAATGCCGCCAGAGCTTGCTCCGCGTAGATTGTTCCGCGCACCGGATCGCGCTCGTTGGGATCGACGGTGATTAACTTTTCAGTGTTTGCAGTACCCGCCGTAGAAGTGCCGGCCCCGCTGGTTGCCCTGCTGCGAACAAAAAGTCGGCTGGGCTGCCAAACAGTCAGCCTTTGCAGTTGTTCGGGAAACCGTTTGGGATCGGCTGCGGCATCGAACGCTTCGAGTATCAAGCGGCCAGTTGCCTGGTGATGACCATGGCCGCGCGAGGTATCGTGGTTCGTAATGATGATGTCCGGACGGAGCTCGCGAATCTTGAGTACTATGCGCCGGAGCGCTTCATCGTGACCCCACACACGAAAGGTTTCTTCCGCGCTCTTGGAGAATCCAAAATCGCGCAAGCCAAGAAAATAGGGCTCTGAGCCCTGGATCTTTGAGGCTTCAATTGTCTCACGGGCACGGATCACACCCAGCTCTTCATACAGTTCCGGGCCTACCGCATTCTGTCCGCCCTCACCGTAAGTGGAAAACAGACTAACTGTGTGTATGCCATGCTTGCGTCGCAAGATGGTCAGGGTTGTTCCGTCTTCGTCGTCGGGATGTGCGGCTACGCACATCACCGTCCAGGGGTTTGTAAGATCGTGCAGTGCCTGGTGAAGCTCAGGCTTGTCGATTGCCCGGGAGGCCGCAGTTGGCGCGGGTGTGGGCGAGGTTGGGTGTGAGGGAGATGACGACGGAGATGGCGAAGACTCAGGGGACGGTAAAGGGTCCTGAGCCGACGTTTGCGGTGCGAATGAAAACGAGCAACCCAGCGTCAGGACGAGTACCAGACCCACCCAAGATTTTTTTTGGGGTACCCTCTCAACGAGCGCCGAAGGCGCGCGGCGAATGCTCTTTTCTTGTCCCATCCCAAATCCTTTGGAGTCGCCGGCAGAGCGCAGCGGCGACGGCGCTTTGGGTTATCGCGATCTATCCAAAGCGGTGTCGCGCTTCGCTTGCCACCGCACTGCTCCAAAAAGCTCGCTCCAAACACTCACGATCGCCAGCGCTCAAACTTTGCCGCGATGATCATGCTAACAGCTATGATACCCATCAGAACCACGCCGTAAGCGGCTGCCGCCCCCAGATTAAGATCGCGCAGCTCCGAGGCGATAGCAATTGAGACCGGCCGATTCGAGGGCACAAACAGCAGCACCGAGGCCACATACTCTCCCAGGGCGATAACAAACGCCAATAAGGTCCCCGCTGCCGCGCCCGGCCAAACCAGCGGCAAAGTAACACGCCGGAATCTCTGCCACCAGCGCGCACCCAGGCTTCCCGCTGCTTCTTCCAGCGCCGGATCGAGTTGTTCCACGCTTGCCTGCACAGCGCGAACGACGAGCGGCATGAAGCGCAAAAAATAGACAACCGGCAGAATCCAGAACGTTCCGATCAGAACATATGAACCCAACAAAGGGCTGGGCTTGCCGTAGGCTTCGGCCAGCGCGACCGCGACAACGGTTCCCGGCAAGGCCCAGGGAATGAGTACCAGCAGCGACAGCAAACGTTTCCAGGCACGACGTCCTTTTCCCATTGCTAGAGTGACGACGCAGAAGCTCCAAACCAGGGCCGCCAGCGCAGCAATCGCCGACATCGATAAGCTGTTTATGAAAACCTCACTCGCGTCTTTCTCCGTCAGGATGCGTGCGTAGTTGGCGAACGTGTATGCGGGAGGCAAGGTTTGGGTGGTCCATCGTCCATCCTGCGCGAAGCTGACCAGTATCAGCGTGGCCACCGGCAAGACAAGTAGATTCGCAAGGAGCACTCCGCAAACGATCGCTGCCGCGCGAGCCTTGCCGCTGGTTATGGCCTTACGTCGGCGGCCAGTTCCCTTCATCGCGGCGGCGGCAAACTTCCGAGTTCCTTCGTAACGCTGAAAGAAGGTCAGCGCACCCAGAGAGAACGCCGCCAGGATCACTGTTTCAGTAAGCGCCAGTTCAAGGTCACCGCGTTGGCGCGCGGTGAAGATCTCGAGGGTCAGCACGCGCACGCTGCCGCCAAAAAGAAGCGGAGCGCTGAATGAGGCCATCGAAGTCATGAATGTTAATAG
>JAIVJP010000032.1 GCA_020199975.1 Acidobacteriota bacterium | reverse complement strand
GGTTTTGGTAAACAAGGCGTGGGCCTCGATGTGGATATTCTTTAAAGAGTTTCTCGACCTCGGGGTAGACGTTGCCGGTGGCGATCATTATGTCGGGCCAACCATCGTTGTCAAAATCGGCGAATCCGGTTCCCCACTCCACATAGCGTGTGTGATCGAAACCCGCTGCTCTCGATGCATCCTCGAAGAATTCGCGTCCAGTATTCTTGTAAAGCACGGGCAGATCATCTGCGAAATGAGTTTTGAAGATGTCTAAAAAGCCGTCCCCATTGTAGTCGCCGATGGCCACACCCATTCCAGCCTGCGCTTGACCATCTTCGTTATAAGCAGTACCAGTTTCCAGAGCAACATCTGTAAACGTTCCGTCACGATTGTTGCGGTAAAGAGTACTGGCTGTCGAATCACAGGCCACATATATGTCGGGCCAGCCGTCGTTATTTAAGTCGGTCGTAATCGCCGTCATCGAGTAGCGGCCCTCAACTTTAGCGATGCCTGATTTGTCGGACACATCTGCAAATGTGCCGTCACCATTGTTGTGATAGAGAAGATTAATATCGGTGGGTAAACCTTTCGGTCCGCAATTTACGGGGATGCCTTTCCATGTGCAATTCGCACCCTTTCCAGGCTCTGGCGCTGTTTCGAGATCGAACTTCAAATAGTGTGCTACAAATAAATCGAGCTTTCCGTCGCGATCATAGTCGACGAAAGTGCAGCCTGAGCCCCAGCGGGTGCCTTTCGTGCCGAGTGACGCTTTCTGCGTCATGTCTGTGAACGTGGCGTTGCCATTATTCCGATAAAGTGCGTTTTGGCCCCAATAAGTTAGGTACAAATCTTCGTACCCATCGTTATCGTAATCACCGGCGCAAATCGCCGATGCCCAGCCCGCACGCCGCAGGCCTGCCTTAGCAGTAATGTCTGAGAAGCTGCCGTTGCGTTGGTTTCGATATAACTTGATCGTGGGCTCAAGACCGCCGTAAATAATCGGATCAGAAAGCCCGGCACGGTTAGCCACATCTGTGAAGCTGACCGGGAAGTCACTTGTCCCATCATTACTCTTTTCTACCGTAGGTCGCTCTACCGCAGGTCGCGCGTTTATCTGGCCCAGAGTAGGGAAAGACAGACCAATCCAGACCGCTAGAACTACAGCGGTGATAGAAGACAGAGCATTAATCAGATGATGTTTTCTGATCCTTCTGAACATCTGGACGAGAGAGCCGCCCCGCCTCGGGAAGCAAAGTGCCGCTCGGAGACACACTCTATGAACATCGATCACCGCGACCTCTCGGCGAGGAGAACAACCACTGGCCTAAGTTTCGCGCTTTCAGCGCTCATCAAAGACCACCTGGGCCGATGGCCCAGGCTTTCACATTTCGCACCTTTGGTGCTTAGGAGCTGGGTTTTCACACTGTCTCTACCGCCCGCGGTACCGCATGGGCGCTCCCTGCACTGAAGCCATCTATTGCTCCTTATCAGAGCTTGTCCTCAGTCGGTCGGCGAGTTCAAACTCTTTTTTCGCCTCTTCTAACCTATTGGCCTGTTGTAGCACTTGAGCGAGCAGATGATGACCTGAGAAGTTGTTCTGGTCCATCTTTAGCGCGCGCCTTAGAATAGTTTCAGCGTTAGATAGATCCCCTTTCTTCAAATGAACTTTTCCCAGAACAATATACGGGCCACTGAAGTACGGGTTGAGCCAGATGGACTTTTGCAGCGGAGCAATTGCTTCATCCCACTTGAGCTGCCTGGTATAGGCCTCTCCGAGCCGGTAGTAAGCCATGCCGAATGCTGGATTGATGGCGATCTCGTTTTGCAGAAGCTCGATACCGCGATCGATATTGGCGCGAAAGATTGCCAGTTCTCCAAGTAAAAAATTGGCCTGTGGCAGCTTCGGATCAAGTTCGAGCGCCCTTTGTAGTTCTTTCTCGGCAATCTCTTCAAAGCGCTGGCGAATCATCATTTGCGCATTGATTAGATAAGCCGCCGCGGAATTCGGTTGAATATTAAACATCCGGGCGAACGCTTCGCGAGCCTTATTTGGGCTTTGAGTTTGAATATAGCTAAGGCCGAGGACATAAGCGATTTCCACATTAGACGGTGACCAGTTCGTGACCTGCTCCAGATAAGGAATAGCCTCTTTAAGGTGGCCCAGTAAGTACTGAGAGAGGCCAAGCATTTGCACTCCTTGCCGGTACTGACGGCTATCTGCCGGCATCCCTCTCACCGCAATCGAGAGATGCTCGATCGCGCGGGCGTAGTCGCTTTTTTGATAGTAAGCCAAGCCTAAAAGATGATTTACGGTAGAATCGGTTGAATTTGATCTGGCCAGCGATCTCAGCATTTCTATGGCTGCGTCAATCTTACCGGCGCTCAGGAGAGCCTGCGCTTGCGCGACCGTCGAAGAATTCGATCCGGGCTCTGACGTTGGCTGTCGTTCTATTTGGCCCGCGACGGCTAACGCAAATAACGCCACCAATAGGTTGACCGATATCACATGGCATGCAGACTTGATCATAGTATTAGTTTTCTTAACTCAACGTGAATTCTCATATCGCTTCCATTTCCTCATATCCTCGCCGGATGCCGGCCTCAGGCTGATGGCAACGCCACCCCCGCTCGCCAAGGCGATTTTCAAGATGGTTCGGTCGTTCACCAGGAAACTCTGAATCTGGTATGCCATCGGATTGTTTTCCCAATGAGCATTGGCAGCATCGGTGTAGAGAGTAGCCACATACGAGCGCTTTGGGGTGAGATAACTTAGGGTGATGTTTGCGGTACGCGCTTGCTCATCTGTGATCGCTCCGATGTACCATTCATCTTTGTTTTTAGCTTTGCGAGCGACTGTGAGGTAGTCGCCGGGTTCCGCTTCTAGAATTCTAGTGTCGTCCCAATCGACTGCTACGTCCTTAATAAATTGGAACGCGTCTATGAACCGCTCGTAATTCTCAGGCAGATCTGCTGCCATTTGTAAGGGGCTATACATCGTGACGTACAACGCCAACTGTTTGGCTAAGGTGGTATGCACCTGCTCTTTCTTGCCTGGTTGGTAGTAGTCGAGTTTGATCTGGAAAATTCCCGGCGTGTAGTCCATTGGCCCACCCATCAGGCGAGTGAAAGGTAAAATTGCCTCGTGTTCTGGTGGGTTGCCAGAACTCCAAGCGTTAAACTCGTTGCCTCGTGCAGCTTCGCAAGCCAACCAGTTCGGGTAAGTACGGTGCAGCCCCGTCGGACGTACTGGCTCGTGAACATCAATCATGATTTTATGCTGGGCCGTCTTTTCTGCCACACGGACATAGTGATTGACCATCCACTGACCGTCATGATGTTCCCCTCGTGGAATAATTTTACCGACGTAACCTGTTTTTACCGCGTCATATCCATGTTGCTTCATGAAGCGATAGGCTTCGTCCATCCTGCGCTCATAATTTGAAACCGAGCCTGAGGTCTCATGGTGCATGATAAGCTTCACCCCTTTTTCAGACGCGTACTTCTGGAGTTCTGTGACGTTGAAATCTGGGTAGGGGGTTACAAAGTCAAAGACCTCTTCTTTCCAGTTGCCGAACCAGTCCTCCCATCCTACGTTCCAGCCTTCCACCAATACGCCGTCGAAGCCGTGCTTAGCCGCAAAATCAATGTAGCGTTTGGTGTTTTCGGTGGTGGCCCCGTGCTTGCCATTGGGTTTCAGACTCGCCCAATCAGTTTCGGCTAGTTTTATGTTGCCAACGTCGGCGTAATTCCACGAAGTTTTGCCGACGTGCATTCCCCACCAAATGCCCACATATTTCTGGGGCTTAATCCAGCTTACATCACGGATTTGAGAGGGTTCATTCAAATTCAAAATCAGTTTGGAGGCTAGAATGTCTGCTGCCTTGTCGCTCACCACGATCGTCCGCCAGGGTGACTTACAGGGAGCTTGCAGATAGGCCTTGTTGCCAACCGCATCAGGCACTAAGTGCGAAGACAGCCCAAACGTTTGTTTATTTACCATCAAATTCATGGCCGGGTAATTGACCAAAGCCGCCTCGTGGATGTTGATGTATAACCCATCAGAAGTTTTCATCATCAACGGAGTCTGTACGGCATTAGCGGCAATGATTGATCTGAAGGCAATTTCCTGAGCGGCTTTACCACTCGTGGCATCTATCTCGCTGAGCTTTGTGGTCAAGTAGGCGTACTCGTTGGTGTCGTAATCGCCCGGAATCCAAAAGGTCTTATGGTCGCCCGTCAGATTAAATTCGGTCTTCTCATCCGAAACAATGAAATACTTCAACTCGGTTTGTTCCGGGACTTCATAGCGAAATCCTAAACCGTCATTGAACAAACGGAATCTGATGATCATCCTTCGGTTCTTGTGGGCCACCTGTTGAAGCGTAATCGTTAGTTCTTTGTAATGATTACGAATCTGTTTCACTTCTCCCCACACAGGCTCCCAGGTTTCGTCCGTCTGCGATGTGTCCGCTTTTACTATCGTGAAACCCTTGGTAAGAGCAGGCTGGTCTTTCAACTCAATACCCAGCCTGCTTGTTTGCAGAACCTGCTTCCCCTTGAATGAAAGCTGATGAGTGGGCTCACCTTCGCTGGTCAAGCCGAAAGCAAGAAGTAGTTGCCCATCTGGAGACTGTATATTTTGCGCAAAAGCATTGAGGCTAAATAGCCAAATGACGAGGATAAGTACTTCTATTCTCATGGATATCCTTACTCCTTTGCCTCTACTTTTTCTCTTAGCCTTTGAATGGTAGGCCAGTTATCTACGTCAATCCAGAGTATTCAGGCGAAATCATATTGCCAGAGTTCTACTCCTGCCGCTAGGAGTCTGTCGGGAAAAGCAATCGGCTCACTTCTCATTCACACCGTGGCTTCAGCCCGGTGATCTGGGCGCGAGAAAAAACAGCGAACCGTTTTAACGGTTTCCTTCTCGGCGGACGCACCTTCTCGCGAGCACTTTTCTGCTGAAGTTCATCAGAGGCAGCACCTTATCCTTTCTGGCTACTTAAAAATTCCGAAAGAAAACCGTTGAAACGGTTGCTCGACTCGGTTTGCCGTTTGTGTCACCGGGCTAAAGCCACGGTGTGAATGAGAGGTCAGAACCTCCCTTGCCGACAGACTCCTCTTAGAGAGAGGTGACATTACACGCAGCAAATACTTCCGCTGGCAATACCGCCTCGCAATACCGCCCCTGTTCTTCGTGTCTGTTCTACCTTCTGTTCTTCGAGTTCTTCGTGTTCTTCGTGTTCTTCGTTGACACTGGGCTGTTTGAAGAATATAAGTCGCTTACCGTCAAGCAAGCGTAGAGGCCGCACAATGGGTCCGAGACTTGCACTATGACTAACAGTGACCAGTTCTTTCACGGGAGACTCTAGCCATGAAAAGATCAACTCAACATAGTTTCATTTGTTTAGTGGCCCTTGTCTTCGCAATGTCTGTTAGTTGCGACTCTCCGGCACCCAGGCCTCCGAAGGCGGTAAAGACTGTGGCTTTCATTACGAATACGACCTCCAACTTCTGGATGATCGCGCGTAAAGGATGTGAGAAGGCTGACGCCGAACTGGCCGATGTGACTGTCGCCTTCAAAACCACAAATACCGGAACGACAGACGAGCAGAATCGACACATTCGAGACGCGCTGAACCGGGATGAGGCTGACGCCATTGCGATCAGTCCGATCGATGCAGTTGGCCAGAAGACGGTGATTAACGAGGCGGCGAAGCGGGCTTTGGTGATCACTCAGGACAGCGACGCCCCGGATAGCGATCGCGCACTCTACCTCGGCGCTGACAATCGTGCCGCTGGACGCCAAGCAGGGGAACTCATCAAAAAAGCTCTGCCGCAGGGTGGGAAGATCATGGTCTTTGTCGGCAAGCGCGAGGTACAGAACGCACGGGAACGATTTGAGGGACTGAAGGAATCCCTGCAGGGTTCGAAGGTGGAGATCATTGACCTTATGACTGACGATGCCAACCAAACTCGCGCCAGGGAAAACGCTTATCAAACAGTGAAAAAGTATCCCGACATAGCCGGTATGGTCGGCTTGTGGTCCTATAATGGCCCAGCGATTTTGCAAGCCCTAAAACTCGAGAATATGCTGGGCAAGATTAAGATCGTATGCTTCGATGACGAACGAGAGACCCTCGCAGCGATCAAAGAAGGGACGATCTTCGGAACAGTGGCGCAGCAGCCGTTCGAATACGGCTACCAAGCGGTTCAGTCGGCGGCCAAGGTCCTAAGAGGCGACCGTTCGGTGATCCCAGAGAGCAAAACGATTCTCATTCCGACGGTCGTTATCCAGCGCACTGACGTTGATGAGTACACTAAGAAACTGGACCAGTTGCTCGGTAGCACTTGAGATTGCATTCCGCCGATGAGTACCGAACCCAATATAGTTCACGGCAAGAGGGTTTGCGACAAATTTGTGGGTAGCAGGTGCTATCCAGCTGCGCGCAGTTCCCAAAACTCCTCCCAACGACCGCTTAGTTGAACACAGCGCAGGGCAATGATGTCGTTGGCGCCACGGACGCTCCAATGCATACCGTATTCTTTCAAGCTTCACCAAAGATGCGCCAGCCAAATTCCCCCGCTGGCTCAATCGTGCCCACATAGGTGGTAGAGGCCTCATCGCGTTGCGGCCGACCCTTTTCGTCAACCTTGGTC
>JAIVJP010000558.1 GCA_020199975.1 Acidobacteriota bacterium | reverse complement strand
GACTCATTTCTCACGGAGGCATCAGGAGCCTCAGAAGGAGTGTGGATAAATGAAGTGCTACAAGGCTACCTGTTGGCCAGCAGTAGTTTATTGATCCTGCTCGGCTCGTTTGTCCTCAGCGTGCCGCGACCGACTCAAGGGCAGGGCGGTAATCCGGATGGGCCGACGAAACCCGTCAAGGTCGTTAACACGACTGCCGAGCCCGTCCCTGTGACCGGCAACATCACGGGAGACATCAACGTCGTCAACGCCGTCCGGGTAAACGAGGCGCCCGCGATCGCAACGAAAACGTTGACTCGCCTCACAAACACGGATAACAATTCGACGCACCGAAACCTTCAGACTTGAAAAGGTTAAGCTAACATGCACCGATCGCTCGTTCTCCCAGTCGCCCTTGCCTTAGTGCTCGCTTCGTTTCCGATGCCCCGGTCCGATGCGCAAACGTTTCGACCTGTGGTTCGCGGCAAGCGCGGAGTGGTGGCCGGTGGTCACCCGCTCTCGGTTGAAGCAGGTATGCGCATTTTGCAGCAAGGCGGGAATGCTACGGATGCCGGAGTAGCAGCAATCCTCGCTGCTTCAGTGATCGAGTTTTCCCATTTTTCGTTTGGCGGCGAGGCGCCAATTCTCATCAAGATGAACGGTAAGGATGTCAGTGTCGTCGAGGGCATGGGCCCAGCTCCGATGAAGGCCACACGGGAGTTTTTCGTCAATCGCGAAAAGGATGCGGGCCCGGGCAGTGCGACGATGGCCGGAGCCAAAACAGGAGCGATTCCCTCTACTGGCCCCCTGCCCGCTACGGTTCCGGCCGTGCTTGAAGCCTGTGTCGTGGCGCTCGATCAATTTGGTACAAAATCTCTAGCCGAAGTCATCCAACCCGCAATCGAACTCGCCGACGGTTTTCCGATCGACGAACTGCGCGTGCAGTACATCAAGACGCGTGGCACAGTCTTCTCACAATGGCCAGATGCCAGGCGGGTCTTCCTACCAAACGGAGAGGTCCCGAAGGTGGGAGACATTTTTGTGCAAGCCGATCTGGCCCGGACGCTGCGTGAGATTGTAAATGCTGAAAAGCAAGCGGTGCGGCGCACCCGGAACGCCCGAGAGAAGCGTCACTTCGGCCTTATTGCCGCGCGTGATTACTTCTATCGTGGACCAGTGGGCCAGCGTATTGGCAACTATATGCAGAAGAACGGCGGCTTGATCGCCTATTACGGAGATCCGGACTTTGTGAAGATTCCGACGACCCAGCTGTTATCAAAGGAGTATGCGGCTTTGCGTCGCTCGCTGATCGACCAGCAACAAGCTTCCCTGGCGCAGCAGCCCGGCGATCCGTTTAACATGAAAGCTGTATTGGCCAGCGCTGCACAGCGTGTAAGCCATGCTTCGGCGGTTCCGGAGGTTGAGCGGGCTAACGATACCACCTGCGTAAATGTAATCGACGAGGACGGGAATCTGTTCAGTGCTACGCCCAGCGGCGCCTGGCTGCCCGCCGTGGTCGCCGGCGATACCGGAGTATTGATGGGCCAACGTCTGCAGTCAGCCTTGATGGATCCCAATAGTCCAAATGTCGTCGCGCCCGGCAAACGCCCGCGCATTACTCTCACGCCGACGGTTGTATTGAGGAATGGCGAGCCTTTCATGGTTTTGAGCACTCCCGGAGGTGATAATCAGGACCAGGCGCTGTTGCAAGTCTTGCTCAATATTATCGAATTTGGCATGAACCCGCAGGAAGCGGTCGAAGGGCCTCGCTTTGATACGCAGCACTACGTCAGCTCATTCGACGATCATGAGTTCTTACCCGGGTCACTGAATGTTGAAGCACGAATCCATGAGAAGACAATCGCCGAACTCAAGTCACGCGGTCACAAGGTTAGGGTTCAATCCGACTGGGGCACGCTTTCAGCGCCCACAGTAATCGTCTACAACCCACAAACCGGGGTCTCCTCTGCCGGAGCCGACCCCAGACGAGGACGATATGCAGTCGCCTGGTAGACGAGCCGATCCCCGAGGGGAAAACATGCCGTCGCGTGTTAAGAAGCGGTCCTCAGCCAGCATTCGCAACCAGGCTAAGTCATCTCTCCAGATACACCTGGAGGCGAGGAGGCGAAACCGCTGCCAGATTACATCTACTTTGCGGTGGGCGATCTCGAGCAAGTGCATGCGCGCGCACGTGAGCTGGGATGCCTTTCGACGGAAGACGTCCATGGCGACAGCGCCGGCGAGATGGTCATTCGTCCGTGGTGCGAGCGCTCGTTCTACGTTAAAGATCCGTGGGGCAATGGGCTCTGCTTCG
>JAIVJP010000557.1 GCA_020199975.1 Acidobacteriota bacterium | reverse complement strand
GAATTTCATAGGATGCCTCCCGGCTGGTCCGGTGGACAGTTTATCTACCGTCGAACACTGGCTGCTTAATTGTGAGGTCGCAAAAGCCTGCGCTTCACCCAACAGCGGGCGAGGTAAAAACTCTACCAGATTATCCCGAACCAGGCATGCCCCTCGATCGCACAAGGAACGAGCGGTACCGTGCCCGCTCAGATGGCCGGATTTGGGCGCCCTTTGATATAGTATCGCCTACCCAGAAAGCAGATCCTTTCGCGTGTCAGTCTTATTAAGGAGATTAGTGATGAAAACCTTGACCCGAATACTACCCGTGTTGATCCTTGCTTGCGTCTCGGCTCTCGCGCAGAGCGGCGCCATCGTTCCCAACGAAAACCTGGTCGTTGAAGGTGTGCCAACAATCCCAAGCTCACTGGCTGAGACGGTTGGCCGCTATACCGAATTTCGTTCGGCATCATTTACAAGCTGGCATCCGACGAAGCGTGAGATTTTGATCAGCACACGCTTTGCCGATACAGCGCAGGTTCACCACGTCCAGTTTCCCGGTGGGGCTCGCCGTCAGCTCACTTTCTTTCCCGATCGTGTTGGCGGCGGCAACTTCCCGCCCAAGGGAGGAGAATTCTTCGTCTTCAGTAAAGATACTGGTGGCAACGAGTTTTTTCAGGGTTACCGATACGACCTGGCGAACGGCAATATCACTCTGCTCACCGACGGTAAATCGAGGAACACCGGGGGCACGTGGTCGAACTCAGGTCAATGGCTCGCATACGGATCGACAAGACGCAACGGTAAAGACGTAGACTTGTATGTCATTAACCCGGCCGATCCGAAAAGCGACAAGGCGCTTTCGCAACTGGAAGGCGGAGGCTGGGGAGCTGCTGACTGGTCCCCGGACGATCGCCAAATCATTCTATTCGAATTCATTTCGGCCAACGAAAGTTATCTGTGGCTCGTCAACGCCGCAACCGGAGAAAAGACCTTACTGACGCCCAAAGGTGGGGCGGAAAAGGTCGCTTATGGTGGCGGACAGTTTAGCAAAGACGGTAAGGGCGTTTACGTTACCACGGATCGCGATTCCGAGTTTCAGCGGCTCGCGTATGTGGATCTAGCACAAAGGAGCACAAGTTCTTGACAGATCATATCAAGTGGGACGTCGATGAATTCGAAATCTCACCGGATGGGAAGATTCTGGCTTTTGTTACTAACGAGGATGGCATTGCTCGCCTACACATGCTCGACACAGCGACTGGTAAGGAGAAGCCCGTTGCCAAACTGCCGATTGGTCAAATCTTCGGTATCGACTGGCATGAGAACGGAACGGATCTTGGCTTCACGCTGGTATCTGCTCGTTCCACTTCTGACGTATCTCCCCCCTGCGAAGTTCAAAGGCCCCCGCCCTGTGGTGATCAATATCCATGGTGGGCCAGAAGGGCAAGCACGCCCCGGGTTCCTTGGCCGGAACAACTACTTCCTCGATGAAATGGGTGTCGCTATCATCTTCCCAAACATCCGCGGTTCTTCCGGTTACGGCAAAACTTTTCTCAAACTCGACAACGGACTCTTGCGCGAAGACTCCTACAAGGACATTAACGCCTTGATTGATTGGATCAAGACGCGCCCCGAACTTGACGCTGACCGCATTCTGGTGACGGGCGGTTCTTATGGCGGCCATATGACGCTCGCCGTGGCGACATATTACAACGACCGCATTCGCTCCGCGCTTTCCGTTGTCGGGCCGTCGAACCTCGTAACGTTTCTCAAGAACACCCAAGACTACAGACGCGACCTTCGGCGCGTGGAATATGGGGACGAACGCGACCCAAAGATGGCGGAGTTTTTGGAGAGAACGGCGCCACTCAACAACGTCCAGAAAATTAAGAAACCACTCTTCATTGTTCAAGGGAAGAACGATCCGCGCGTACCGGCCAGTGAGTCAGAACAGATGGTCGCAGCAGTGAGAAAGAATGGAACGCCGGTGTGGTATTTGATGGCCAAGGACGAGGGGCACGGCTTTGCCAAGAAGAAAAACGTCGATTTCCAATTCTACGCCACGATAATGTTCATGCAGGAACATCTGCTTAAGTAGTTCAGGCGACGGTCTGGTAAATAGTAAATGGTAATAGTGAATCGTAAGAGATTCATTCGGCAGTGAAGTCATACCTGATTACACCGGAGACTTTCACCGATTTGCCGTTTACTTTAGTTGGAGAAAACTTCGCTCCGCGGGCGGCGGCCACTGAAACTGCGTGGAGTGATGGATGTCCTGATACAGGGCGGGCGGAAACAACGCTGCCCTTTTCGTCCACCAGTACCTGCACCACTACCGTACCC
>JAIVJP010000271.1 GCA_020199975.1 Acidobacteriota bacterium | reverse complement strand
CCCGTACAGGACGCCAACTCCTTTCTCAGTTGTTTCGGCGCTCTTCGAGCTACGAGTTCGCGCCATCTTTGCGCATGGAACTCGCCAAACGTCGAAGGGCAGCGACAAAACGCCACACTCCGCTGCAGAGTCGCTGACGAGTTACAGGGCGATGCCAGATGACCTTAACAGAAGTATCTTCCTCTATGGTGATGGCCGTTCTCTTTCGTCGTATCATGGTGTGGCCTCTGACCTTCGCCAAAATGGGATTAGAAAGCACGAAGCTAAAGATGAGTGCGTGAAAACAATTGGATCTTGAATCGGGCAAACGTTGGGCAGAACAACCTAACGATGATCTGCGCCGCATCGCACGTCTTGCCAAAATAGCAACCGCGGTCATCATTTCTCTAAAGTTACAGTGACCGACCGCGCCTTGCTTCGCGGTTGCAGGAGTGGTTTACCCGCCCAACGTTAGTCAACTTTCAATCGCTGCTTTTCGGGCCCTATTCCTGCTCGTGCTTTTCGCGATCGGCTGGCTCAATCACCACCGCATAACCAGCAAACACGCCACTAAGCGCCGGCGTCCCGGTTGGAGGCGCGCCGCTGTAAAACTGGCGAAACTGATCTCTGACCTTTCCGAGGCGGAATCTCTCGCCACCAAGCTCAAAGGATTGTCGAGACGTAACCGTTAAGAGGTTCACGACGGTGAACGTTCCATCACCAGTATCAAGGATTACTTGCTGCCGATAATTCATTGTCAGGATTGGAATGCCATCCGCGAACGAATCGCGGTTGGCGAAAGTCCCGTCAGGAAAATCGTCAAAATAGATGGTCGTCGTGCCGGTGCGATTCACTACTCGCAAACGCCCATCGCTAATGACTCGCTCAGTGATGGCATCGGTAAAGAATGTAAACAGCGCGCTGGTCTCGTTCTGGAGCGTCGGATCCGCGGTAGTAAAGATTTGACCGGCGCTCAGACCATTGATCAAACTTAGATAGCCATACTGTTTGGACACGGTGGGCGATAGGTTGCTGACTTGCCCCACCACTTCGAAAGCTATGTCACCCAGTGGCGTGATCAGCCGGTGGGCACCTTCGTCTAGTGGAAGTCTGAGTACGCGCCCCAGCGCTGGAACCGGTACTACCGAAGCCATGATGAACAGCATCGCCAGAGAATACACAGTGAGTTTCTTCATTTTTGTTCTCCTTTGCTTGTCAGGGCCAGATCCAAGTTTCCAGCTGGACTGACCTGATTAAGCCGAATTCTTGCTTTCAGATCGACTGATGCATAGAATCCAACTACACCGCCACCGGACCTTCGCCAGCGTCGGAAAAACCGTCTGGTTTTGCCGTGCAGCTTAGGTTTGTTGAGAAGGAAAGTCTTTGGAAATCACTTAAATTACTCCTGCAAATCTCCTAAAGATTCGGATGAGCGACTCCAATATCTTCGTTTTTGATCAATACATGCTCGCTCCTGATGAGCGATTGCTTTTGCGCGATGGCCAACCAGTCGCCGTCACTCCGAAGACTTTCGATCTGCTGGTAGTGCTGGTGCGGAACTCCGGACATCTCGTCGGAAAGGATGAGCTCTTACAGCAGGTGTGGCCCGACTCGTTTGTCGAGGAAGTAAACCTCAGCGTAAACATTTCTGCTTTGCGGAAGGCGCTGGGCGGTGATCAGACGGCTGCGAGGTTCATCGAGACGGTGCCGAAACGCGGCTATCGATTTATCGCTCCAGTCAAGCGGGTGGGAAACGACACCGCGGAAATCGTTTTCAAGCGCCGGTTGAAGATCGTCGCGGAGATTGACGAGTCTGTTGCTCATCAAGACGCGGCAACTTCTTCGGAAGTGACACTGGAGGGAACGTGGCGCCTTCCGTCTCGTCGAAGAATCGTTCTAACCGTAGCGGCGTGCTTGGTGATTGCGGTCGGTGCCTTTCTTTTTTGGCGAATGAACGCGAAGCAACCGGCGGTCCAATTCGATTCGCTTGCAGTGCTCCCCTTTACGACAGCCGACGCCTCTGACGAATACCTGGCCGACGGTCTGAGTGAAGCTACTATCAACGGTCTGGCCCAATTGCCAAAGTTACGCGTTGCGCCGAGGACCAGCACTTTCCGCTACAAGCGGCAACCTCTTGATCCGCAAAGGATGGGCGGAGAGTTGGGTGTACAAGGATTGGTTTTGGGCGAGGTCGTAAGTCATGGTGAGACGCTGGATATTCAAGTCGACCTCATCAACGTGGCGAACAACTCACGAGTTTGGGGCTCTAAGTATCACGGCAAAGCGTCTGACCTGGTCTCGTTGCAAACAAGAATCTCGCGGGACCTCGTAAGAGCTGTGGGATTGCCATTAAACAGTGATGAGGAACAGCGGTTGTCCGTTCATGTCACTGAGAACTCTGACGCATATCGAGCGTATCTTCAGGGCCGATATTTTTGGAACCATAGAACAGAAGAGGGATTGCAGAAGAGCATCGTTGCATTTCACCGTGCGACGGAAATCGATCCGAACTTCGCTTTGGCTTTTTCGGGTCTTGCCGACTCCTATACCACCCTAGGCTACTTAAGTTACATATCTCCCACTCAAGCTTTTCCGCCGGCAAAGAACTACGCCCTGAAGGCCCTGGAGCTCGATCCTTCGCTCGCCGAAGCACATGCTTCCCTTGCTTACGACAAGTTCTATTTTGA
>JAIVJP010000327.1 GCA_020199975.1 Acidobacteriota bacterium | reverse complement strand
GATCTACAGCGATAAACAAGAATACGACTTGGCAATAGCAGACTTCTCAAAAGCAATAGAGCTTAATCCTAAACATGCTTTGGCTTACAATAATCGAGGCAATGATTACAATAATAAAAAAGAATATGACAAGGCAATAGCAGATTTAACAAAATCAATAGAGCTTGATCCTAATTATGCTTTGGCTTACTACAATCGTGCTGTAGCCTACGAAGCCAAAGGTGAGAAAATGCTGGCAGATAAAGACCGCCAGAAAGCGAAAGAATTAGAAGGTCAACCTAAGTAAACCTAAGTCCTGAGTTAAGAAACAGGTAACCAAAACCATTTAAAGTGAAAATTACGCAGGGTAAAGAAGGCGTGGCGAGAATAACGGACAGCCCAACAAATCAATGGACGTGAGGGCGAAACAGCGACTTTCTTATCAATGGGTCTTGTTTCCCTTAGCTTGCGTGTAATTGGTTTCGCCCCACGTCATCTCAGCCGTTAGATTGCTCCAATCGCGAGTGGCCAGATTTTGAATTGGGTGCTATATGGGAGAAGAGCTCAGAAGATCGGATGAGTCATTTTGGCGGTGGTGGCCATTCTTTGCCGGAGGCCTTTGCGGCCCTCTCCTAGGAAATTTCCTACACAGGTGGCTTCCTCTACATTATTCTGTGGGTCTCGCAATGTTTTTCGCCTGGCTTATAGCACTCTGGATCTTTAACCGAATTTCCCCACTCTCAAATTGGAGCATTCCTCGATGGATAATAGTAAGCGTTGGGGCGGGAGCAATCGGTGGATTCTTAGCTTTTCTTTTCCCCTATTGATCCAGACCGCAATCTAACAAATTAAGGATTGTTGTCGCGCGAGTCTGCGAGCCGCGACAAAATCCATGGTTGAACTGAATCCGCGGGTCAAGTTACGTTATTTGGAATTTCAATGGGCTTTTGCGTGAGGTGAGTGGCGAGCTTGCTACTTCTGAGCAGGAGGATTGAGCCGCTTCGAGGCGGCCAGAAGCGCGGGGCTTTCCCCATCAGCACCTGAAAGCAGATCCCCTGGCCTCACAAAAGCAGCGCCAGACAGAGGAATAGCTGGGCACCGCATTAATACAAGGACTGCAGCAGGCGCTGAGCGATTACCCAAACCTCGAGCGAGTATCACCATCATCATCATGGGGGCACCTTGGGTTGCGGCGGCAGCACTTCAACAAGGAGCAACTGTCCAATGCCGCAGAGGGGACAGCGAGCGGGCGCCGACTGAAGAGCTTGTTCTGTGGGCGGAGTGTTAGGAGCCGAGTCGACGGCATTGGTAGTCGTCGACGTGCTCAGCAGCGTGCGGGCCTGCTCGAGTTGCTTCCTACAGGTGGGACTCCAGATACCGTAATACCTGACCTTGGCACAGCCGCGCGGCAGCACATGCAGCAGGAAGCGGTAGATGAACTTCTGGGCCGGGAGGGTAACGCGGTGTAGTTGCTGGCTGCGGTTGTCGCGATAACGAAAAGTGACCTGCCCGTTTTCAAAGCGCTCCAACCGAGAGTTACTAACGGCCACGCGAAAGATGTAGCGGGCGAGATAGTTGAGCACCTGGCGACCCTGGCCCGCCGCTTTGCAGTGGACCACCCAGTCTTTCTGCCACACTGGGCGCGGCACCTGGTTGAGCAAGCCCGCCTTTTTGAGCGCCGCACAGAACTTGGCCCGGAAGATCTCAGAGAGCGCCTCGACCGGCATTAAGTAGGTTGCGTGTTTTGCTGGCAGCCACTCTTTACCGTCGGCCGAAAGACCGCCGCCAATTACCAGCATATGAACGTGGGGGTGATAAAGCATGGCTCTGGTCCAGGTGTGCAGCACGGCCAGGGCCCCGAGCCGCCCGCCCAGGTAACGCGGATCTAAAGCCAGTTTCTGCAAAGCGGCAGCAGCCGAGCGCATCAGTAAGCCATAGACTTTTTTCTGGTTAGCAAAGGCCAGCGGGCGTAACTCCGCGGGCAGAGTAAAGGTGACGAGAAAGTAGTTGCAGGGCAACAAGCGAGTTTGCTGCTGGGCCAGCCAGCGCTCGGTCTGGTCTGCGTGACACTTGGGGCAGTGACGATTGCGGCAGGAGTGATAGGCATAGACCTGCCTGCCGCAGTGATCGCACTGTTTCAGATGGCCGCCAAAGTAGGCCGTGCGACAAGCCTGGATATCCCGCAGCGCCCGCTGCTGACTGGGCCGCAGGCGCTGCTGGGCGCAATAGGCCGCACCGTGGCGACGGCAGATCTCCGCCACCTCCAACATGTCAGACCTCCGCCAAAGCTCAGAGGTCTTCCATCAGGTGGTTGAGCGGGTCGGTAATGGTGGCCCGCACTTCACGCGTCAGATGCGTGTAGAGGGCCGTGGTGCGGGGACTGCGGTGGCCCAGGTTTTCCTGAATCAGCCGCAGGTTGATGCCCGCTTCCAGCAAATGGGTGGCGTAGGAATGACGCAGCGTGTGCACATGCGCCCGCTTGGCGATACCGCTGCGTTTGAGCGCCGCGCGGAACGCACTCTGCAGACTGCTGCGGGTAACGGGGCCACCATCGTGCGCCAGGCTATGCGCCAAACCGTGCCGGGTAGGCGCCGGGAACAACCACAGCGGTGAACGATGCGTGCGCCAGTAAGCGCGCAGCAACTGCAGGGTGGGCGCGGGCAGCGGTACGTAGCGATCCTTCTTGCTCTTGCCGTGAATGTGCAAGAGCATCCGGGCGCTGTCCACATCTGGCACCTGTAGCCGGCTGCCTTCCAGCAAGCGCAAGCCGCAGGCATAGATGGTCTTCAGACAAGCGCGATAAAGCGGAATGCGCACTGCAGCTAGAATCTGCCGTACTTCTTCCCGGCTCAGCACCACCGGCAATCTCCATTCGCGCGGCGGTCGCACAAAACGCAGCGTGGGCCAGGGTTGTTTCAATGTTTGCTCGTAGAAGAACTTGATGCCACAGAGCGCGATAGTGGCGGTGGGCCGGGCTATCTTTTTCTCATTGGCCAGATAAAGAAAGTACTGGCGCAGGTCTTCATCGCTGAGTTGGTCCGGGCTGCGATGATAATGTTGGGCCAGTTGCCACACGGCCCGCGCGTAAGCCTCCTGAGTTCTTGCCGAGAGCCCCCGCAATTGCATATCCTCAAGCATCCGTTGTTGTAACGGTGACATACGGTATCTCCTTCCGGGGAGGGGAAAGATGGTGGCCCTTTGCCGAGACTCACCATGGTCCTCCCTGGAAGGAATACTGTAGCCCTTGACTGCTTGAGGAAAAGGGAAAGTGGGAGTGATTGATCCGTGTCTTTATCTATCCGCCCGCAGGCGGATTTAGTTCAACAAGCGCTTGCTGCTGACGGCGCGATAGCGTGCTTCTCAAGTAAATCTTTCACGGTCATCGCGTGCCTCAGCTGAAGGCCATCAGCGTTGGGCGGCTCGACACTTGAACATTTCTCGGTTAGGACTTGAGAGGAGGAACATCTGTGACATCAAGCTCATTTGAAAACGGCAGAACTATCGTCTGTCGGTTTACTGAAGACCTTTGGGACAAAGGTGAATTAGCCGTAGCTGACGAAATAATTGCGTCGGACTTCGTTGACCATGATCCTGTTTCTGGGCAGAGAGCGGGGCTCGATGGGTATAAAGAAATGGTCGGCGCATTCCGCGCCGCTTTCCCTGACCTGCGTGTTAAGAATGAAGATGTCATTGTCGAAGAAGATAAGGTCGCGGTTCGCTGGACGGCTCGCGGCACGCACAACGGTCAACTAATGAATATTCCACCTACGGGGAAACAAGTCACATTAAAAGGGATTGATATTCTCCGCATTGATAATGGCAGGATCGCGGAGCGGTGGGGTGAGTTTGACGCACTGGGGATGCTGTCTCAGCTTGGCGTAATCCCGCAATAGCTTTTATAGAGACATCCTACCGGCAGCACCGCCCAACAAATTAAGGCATGCAGCGGACGCGCAAATCACGTTGCTGTTTATCTTCAATCGCCCGTGCGCGCCGCTGATGCCGGGCGTTATGCGCTTTTGAGTTGATCTGCAAGGAGACGCCCGAGCATGCATGCAGTCTGTGCTCTGAGTTTTCGACTTCAGAATGCAGGTAAAAGGACCAGCATCGTTAGAGTAAAGACTGACATGGGTATCGGACTCCGAGTTTTCTTTGTACTAAACGACGGTGATCGCTTGCAGAGAATCTCTCTGAAACGGTTCGACGGCTTGTGGGGCGATAGCAAGGAGCGTTTTCCAGAATACGCCGGACAGAGCATGCGTTATGCATTGGTCGTACTTGAAACTCAGAACAGAAAACCGAATGCGATCACGAGCGTTGACTGCGGTATTCTCAAGTTCAATTCCAAGGGCCAGATTGATGAAGATGAGTGGCACAGGCAATCGGGATTAGCGATTGGAATGATGCCCTCACTAATCGCAGAGCCAGGATCAAGCTCTGTGATAAATGCACAAAGCCATTTCTCTAAGAAGCGATACGAGCACGAATTTAAATGGCAGCCTAGTCTGGAAACACGGGAAGCGATCGAAGAAGAGATCTTTGGCAGCAAGACAAAGCCGCTAAGACTGGTTTAGCGTGGACGGCTGGATCTACGTACACCGCGCATAACAAGCTGTTCCACCTGACGCCTCGATAGCATGGCTTTCAAGTAGCTTCCTCGCGCCGTGGCTCAAATGTTTTTCGCTCGGCGCAGGTGAACAGAGGCGTTGGGCACGAGCACATGAGCGAGATGTCGACTCTTATTGATGACTTCTGCGCGGACGGGTTTCTCGTCGTGCGCGGCGCGGTCGCAGCGCCAGTTGTAAACGCGTGCCTCAACGTCATAGAAAGCGAGTTGCGTGCGCGATCTGTTGATCCGCACGATCCCGCAACGTGGACTGAGCCCGTCGTCCGTTTAGACTGTCCTGACGGGCCAGCATTCGCAGCCGCGGGCACGTCGCCTGCGCTTTGGACAATGTACGACGCGCTCCTCGGGCCTGGTCGTTGGGTTCAGCGTCAGGGAGTCGGTGGAACTATTCCCGTGCGGTTTCCAAATACGAAGGATCCGGGGGATTCCGGATGGCACATCGATGGTAGCTATGACGTAGAGGGAAAGTGGTGGGTGAACGTGCACAGTCGCTACCGCGGGCTCCTGGCACTGTTCCTCTTCACCGACGTCGGTGACAATGACGCGCCAACCGAACTCATCGTGGGATCCCATCTGGATATCCCGCGCATCCTCGCACCTTATGGCGAGGCTGGTGTGTTCTCAGGCGACGTGGCACAAGACCTTCCGGCCTCGACGTTCCAACGTCCGCGCGCTTTTGCAACCGGTCACGCAGGGGACGTATACATCTGCCATCCTTTCGTCGTGCACCGTGCGACATGGCCGCATCGCGGTGTCGAGCCACGTGTGGTTGCACAACCGGAGATTGCCCACCCGCAGCCATTCGCGCTGCGCGACCACCGCGATGTGTGTGCGGTCGAGCGGGCCATCCTCCGAGGCCTTGAGCGCACATGAAAGGCGTGGCTCCCTAGTAACGCACGCGATGCCCACCGTTGGGCAGCTTCGCGTTGTGGAGAATTATTACCGACGTTTCAGGAACAATCGACTTATCGTGGCGTTGAGCCTTATGGACCGTTCATCAAGATTCGCTGCTAACTCTGAATGGAGCCTATATGAGCGTAAAACTCATGCTGATGTTCTTAGTGATGTTCTTGGGTGCATTATCAGCGCACGCGCAATCCCCCGTAGAGGAAGTCGGCGACGAGAAGGAGCCGAAACTGCGCGCAGAATTGCTGCAGCTTCTTAGAGATGATCAGAACGTTCGAGCGGAGTTTGACCAGTATCG
>JAIVJP010000270.1 GCA_020199975.1 Acidobacteriota bacterium | reverse complement strand
CTGTATTGTTATGCCCTCAGGAACAGGCGAGAACGCGATCGCAAAGCCGACGAAAAGGATTACCGCCCAACGGATCAATTTGCTGCGAAGTTGGGAAGAGCGGTGCATTGCTGGCGGAGAAACGTCTTCACCGGGTTGCGACAGCTCTGCACCATCCATCTCAGGGAGGCCTCCAGCGTTTCATGAAGCAAAAAGACCATGGGATACTAGTCTCTTAAACGTGCGAGACTCAAGAAGTAAAACGGAAAATCCAGAATCGATTCTCCATATATCATTTCTCATTTTTCATTGGTGAATTCAACTTGCAAGTGCATCAGAACATTGTCCGTAGCTGCGCCCCAGCGGGGCGAGATGTTTATAGCCTGGCGGTCGCTTCTTTGCTCCTTAGGTCCGTTAGGAACGCAATCTTCTTTGGCTACCTCCGCCAGTGTTCCGCCGCCGGTTTCGCTCCTGAAAGGAGCGAGATCTTCGGGTGCGCGCTCGTTGCTATTAACATCTCGCTCCTCTGGAGCGAAAACGAAGTCCAGCGATGAGAAGGCAGGCGAGTTAACAAACCGAAGGGCGGCTGGCAGCCGTATTTTCGCCGACGGAATCCAATACTTGGATAGAGAAGATGCTGATTAAGAAACCTGACGAAATTAAGTCCAGCGAGATCACGGACAAGCAGACCTATCTAAACCGGCGCTTGTTCATGCGTGGCGCCTCTCTGGCGGCCACAACCGCCGCCACCGGCCTTCTCTATCGCAAGCTTAATCCACCTCCGGCCGAAAAGCCGCAGGGCGAGAAGCTGGTAACGATCGCAAAGTCCGAGACCGACAATCGCTTGAACAACGGTTTTACGCTCGACGATAAGCTCACGCCGATCGAAGACATCACCAACTACAACAACTTTTATGAGTTCTCGGCTGACAAACAGTCTGTTGCCTCCGAATCACGCAGCTTCATAACCAGACCCTGGACAGTGGCTGTTGAAGGGCTGGTAAATAAACCCACAACTTGGTCGATGATTATCCCGTGGGTAGGATTTCCTTTGGCCAAGCTGATCGAGCAGGTTCAGCCCACTTCCGAAGCTAAATACGTGGCTTTCCAGACCCTCTACGATCCGAAGCGAATGCCCAACCAGACAACGGGCGTGCTCGATTGGCCTTATGTTGAAGGCCTTCGGCTCGACGAGGCTATGCATCCCCTGACCATCCTGGCTACAGGGCTCTACGGCGAAACTCTGCCGCCGCAGGACGGTGCCCCGATTCGCCTGGTAGTCCCATGGAAATACGGATTCAAGAGCATCAAATCGATTGTGAAGATTAGCCTCGTTGCCGGCGAGCCGCCCACCACGTGGAATATCCAGTCACCGAACGAGTATGGCTTCTACTCGAATGTGAACCCCAACGTTTCACATCCGCGTTGGAGTCAGGCCACTGAGCGTCGTATTGGAGAATCAAGCTTTGTTCGGCGGGATACACTGCTGTTCAACGGTTACGCCGCACAGGTCGCGCACCTGTATGAGGGAATGGATTTACGAAGGAATTTCTAAGCCTGGTCTTTGGACTTTGGTCTTTGGCCTTTGGGAAGTGCAAAAGATCACCGTCGCGGGCCCCAAAGACCAAAGACCCAAGACCCAAATCCAAAGACCGATTTATTCAGATGAAAGACGTTCGCTTTTCAAAATTCTTGCTCTTCATCAACGCGCTGGTGCCGCTCGGGCTGATGTTGTGGGACGTTTACCACCGACGTGTCGGCGCTAACCCGCTGGAGTTTGCGACGCGCACTACCGGCATGCTGACTTTGGTGTTCCTGACTATCACCATTGCGGTCACGCCGGTGCGACAGACTTTCAAACTGAATGGGCTGATAAAATTCCGCCGGATGCTTGGTCTCTTCGCCTTCTTCTATGGGTTTCTTCACCTGATGACCTATATCTGGTTTGATCGCTTCTTCAATCTGAGGAGCGTGCCTGGCGACGTGGCTACGCGGCCATTCATCGCCGTCGGGATGGCCGCTTTCTTCCTAATGGCCCCGCTCGCTATCACTTCAACTGACAAGATGCTCAAGCGCTTGGGTGGAAAGCGCTGGAAAAGCCTGCACAAGCTCGTCTACGCTGCCGGCGTGGCGGGGGTGCTTCACTATTGGTTACTCGTCAAATCCGATATCCGGCTCCCGCTCACATTCGCCTTTATTCTGTTGCTTCTGCTGGCACATCGTCTTTTTTTGAAGTTTTATCCACCGGGAAAGCCTGTCGCGGAAGCCACCCTGCTGCCCCGCGACTGATCGCGAGTGTTTAGAGTACAACTGCTTTGCACAAAAAGTAGCTGAAGTGGTTCGATGCTTATTCCGTCGTTTCTCCCTCCCCCGTTGGGGGAGGGTTGGGGTGGGGGTTTAGGCGCGTTGAGTCCCTCTCCCCTTACCCCTCTCCCAACGGGAGAGGGGGACAGTGTGACAGGCCAGCTAAAGCTTGTACTCTCAACACTGATC
>JAIVJP010000556.1 GCA_020199975.1 Acidobacteriota bacterium | reverse complement strand
AGGCTGCACGGCACGAATTCGAGGAGGCAAAATTCCTTCTCAATGACGCTAGCTCCAGGCACACATTTTGGACCACTACGAAATCCGCTAAGGGACCTGACTCGATGGCGTGAAAATGGCGCGATCATGTACTCTGACGTAGCGAGATGTAACTAACTTTGACAGCTGCGAATTCACTTCGAGCAGAGTTGCAGTCAGTTACGCTTAGCCAGTCAAGAAGGAAGATTCGGTTGTGACTAATGGAAACCCCGTAAGGATTGGAATCATCGGGGCCGGCTTTGCCCGCACTACGCAGATTCCCGGATTTCGGGATTGCATGGGAGCGCGCATTGTCGCTATCGCCAGCAGAAATCCAGAACACGCCGCCGACGTCGCGAAAGAGTTTGAAATTGAGCATGTAGCTAACGACTGGCGCGAGCTGATAGCGCGCGAAGACGTTGATCTGGTCAGCGTCGTGACGCCGCCCGCGACACACATGGAAATGACGCTTGCCGCACTTGAGCACGGCAAGGCCGTGCTTTGCGAAAAGCCGATGGCCATGAATGCCGCGGAAGCGAAACGCATGACCGAAGCCGCGCAAAAGGCGGGGGTGCTTGCGGTGATCGATCACGAGCTCCGTTTCTTGAAGAGCCGGCGGATGATGCGCTCGATGTTAACCAGCAACGCGATTGGGGCAGTGCGCCACTGCAACTACGTCTCTCGTTCTGACTATCGCGGCGTCTTGGACCGTCCCTGGGATTGGTGGTCCGATGAGACAATGGGCGGGGGCACACTCGGCGCCATTGGCTCCCACGTTGTTGACTCTTTTCGCTGGATGCTGAGCACGGAAATAAGCGCGGTCTCTTGTATGCTCACGACGCACATCGCTGAACGCCCCGACAAGTCTACCGGCGCGATGCGTCGCGTGACTTCTGATGATGAAGCCAAACTGCATTTCCGATTTGCGGATTCCGCGCTAACCCAAAAGGCCACCGGCGGCGCTGCTCTTTCAGTATTGGAATCCGGCAGCTATGAGAATTGTCTCGAGATTTACGGCACCACGGGCGCGCTGATGGTACAGGAAACTGGCGAGTTGTGGCATTCACCTGCAGGATCGGGTGCCTGGCGACCTGTTCAGGTGCATCAGGATCCGATGGCCCCAGGGATGCGCCCGGCCAGCTGGTCCCGAGGCTTCACAGCTTTTGCCTGCAATATCATTGAAGCTTTGCGTGAAGGTCGGACCACGGTCGAAGGAGCAGCGACTTTCGAAGACGGCTATCGGGTTCAGCTTGTATTGGATGCCGCGCGTGCTTCGAACACGAGCGGATGCTGGACTACGGTCGAGGAGGCAGTCGGCAGGAGGCAGGAGCAGTAGGCAGACGGCACGGGCAGAAAGCAGGTTTCAGTTGAACTTGGTTTCTTTATTCCTGCCTCCTGCTCCTGCCTCCTGCCGACTATTTCGGCACGCACCGCACTCATCACAACCAGCGGCTTTGAAGATGTTCTAGCAATAGGCAGGCAGGCGCGTCCAGAACTCTACAATCTCGATGCCGTTCGCCCGCCGCCACTTGTGCCCGACAGTCTGCGCTTTGGCGTTCGCGAGCGCATTGCAGCGTCAGGCGAAGTACTGGAAGCCCTGGGAGATGATCAACTCGATGTTCTGGTCGCTAAGTTAAAAGCGGCGCAGGTGGAGTCCGTCGCGGTTTCACTCCTTTTTTCCTTCGTGCATCCGGAACACGAAATTCGCATCGCCGAGTCTGTCTCCTCCCTGAAGGTTCCGGTATCAGTTTCTCACCAGATTCTGCCGGAATATCGCGAGTATGAACGCACTTCGACAGTTACCATCAATGCCTATCTGCAACCTCTCATGGGTTCCTATCTCAAGACACTTGCAGCCCATGCCCCGAAGCTCCGCGTGATGCAATCGTCCGGCGGCAGCATCTCGGCCGCCGCTGCTGCAAACGAACCTGTGCGCACAATCCTTTCGGGACCGGCAGGTGGCGTGGTAGGGGCTTTGCGCGCCGCGCGATCGGCCGGACTGAAAAACATCGTTACTTTTGATATGGGCGGCACTTCAACTGACGTGGCCCTATGTGATCGAGCAGGCCTGCGCATGACCAATGAGGCGGTGGTTGCAGGTGTTCCGGTTGCGGTTTCGGTCATGGACATTCACACCGTGGGCGCCGGCGGTGGATCGATTGCCAGAGTTGATGAAGGGGGCTCGTTGCGGGTGGGCCCTGAGTCGGCTGGCGCTGATCCCGGACCTGCCTGTTACGGCCGGTCGATGTTGCCTACCGTCACCGACGCGCATGTTGTGCTGGGCCACTTCGGTGGGGCTGGTCTATTGGGTGGGGAGTTTCCGCTCGATGAGCAGCGCGCGCGCAAAGCGATATCTATGCTTGCGGCTGAAATGAGCAAGGCCGCGGGCCGAAAGGTCAGCATTACCGATGCAGCTCAAGGAGTAGTTTCGGTGGTGAACACGAACATGGAACGGGCGCTGAGAAGTATTTCGGTGGAACGCGGCTACGACCCGCGCGAGTTTGCCCTGCTTCCTTTTGGGGGCGCCGGCGGCCTCCATGCGGTCGACTTGGCAAGCGCGCTGCGCATTCCGCGCGTAATCGCGCCAACGG
>JAIVJP010000555.1 GCA_020199975.1 Acidobacteriota bacterium | reverse complement strand
GCACGGGAGATGGACGCGACTCAGAATTGCAAGTTGATAGAGTATTTTAAAGAGAGGCAGGTATGGCTGTTGGAGCCGAATGCGGAGACGCCGAGGTTGATTCCGTACTCCGGGGATAGTGGTGCGAAAATTATTTTGAGGCGCGAAAAGTTACTGAATCCTTTCGTTAGTTCACACTTACCATTCATCGTAAGGGAGACGTCGTACGTGGCGTCTATAGCATCGATGAATTCATCAATGGCAGGTGGCAGGGTGAAGATGGAAACCAGACGCCCTTCCGGGGTAGTGTGAAGGGCAACACGATCCAGATCGAATTTGACCCCTTGGCCACTGTTCCCGGATACCAGGAAAATGTCACCTATTCGGCTCTGTCTGATGGTCGAAGGCCAAGCACTGCGATTCTCACGTTGATTGGTCAGACATTGCTCTGGCGGTTGAACAGAGAACCGGGGATTGAAGGGGTCCCGGCCCAGTTTGCACTCCGCCGCGAGCGTCAGAAGATCGATTAGAGGATCACTTTTTAGAGCCCGCGTCGCGGGGCGATAAGCATAAAAGCCCGGGGCGTGAACCCCCGCACAATCGCATGTAAATTCCTAGCCCGAGAAGCGGGCGGCAGCGGCAACAAAGAGACATCGTTGATAAAGATTACGCACGAACAAGATGATTGATCCGCTGTCGCCCCGCTCCGCGGGCTGGTTGACTCTATTTGTTCGTCGACGGTGACCATCTACCGAGTTAGATAACTCTAGCGCGTTGTCATTCACGAAGGTTAAAATACGCTCGTCTTACGTCCTGTCCGCCATCTCATCCGAACATTCCGAGGAGAGTTAAAAACAGTATGAGTTACTCCCTGTCTGAAGTGCGTCGCTTCTGCTCGGTTCTGCTTTTCTGCGCTCAGCCATTGATCATCTCGGCCCTGGTCCCGCAGACCGCCACTGGTCAAACTTTGCATCCGCTCGATCCTTTGACTTCGGAAGAGGTCAAAGTGGCAGCCCGAGTGATCGCCGCCTTGCCCCAGTTTCCCGAGGGTTCGCTTTTTTCAACCATCGTCTTGAAGGAACCCTTAAAAAAGGTAGTGCTGGGCCACAAATCCGGCGCCCCAGTCAGTCGACAGGCTTTCGCGGTAATCCTTGATCGCAAAGGCAACCGCACGTTTGAAGCAGTGGTTGATCTAAAGGCGGGGCGGCTGATTTCGTGGGAACAGATAGAAGGTGTGCAACCGCTTGTGACCGGGAGCGAATTCGAGGCCCTTCCGAATATCGTCAAGGCCGATGGGCGCTGGCAGGAGGCCATGCGCAAACGAGGAATAAATGATTTCGATAAAGTGCAAATAGACGGCTGGGCTGTGGGCCAGGTGGCCAGGATTCATGAGATTGAAGGAGTTGTGGTGCTGGTCAACATGAACACCAACAAGGTAATCGAGGTTGTGGATACGGGGGCGGTGCCGCTCGCGCCTCCGAGCCAGCAGTTAGACGAGAAATCTACCGGCACTCGCACGCCGCCGAAGCCGCTCCTCATACAGCAGCCCGAAGGCTCGAGCTTCGAGATCAGCGGCCAGGAAGTTCACTGGCAGAAATGGCGTTTCCGTTTCACGATGCATCCGCGAGAGGGCCTCGTACTACACACCGTCGGCTACGAAGACGCCGGACGGATTCGTCCGATACTCCACCGCGCTTCGCTTTCCGAGATGGTCGTGCCTTACGGAGACTCGGAAACAAACTGGCGCTGGCGCAGCGCGTTTGATGTCGGCGAGTATAGCGTCGGCCGGCTCGCCAGCTCGATTGAACCAAAGACTGATGCACCGGAAAACGCGCTGCTGCTCGATGCCACCTTTGCAGGCGATGATGGACAACCCTACGTCTTGCCTCGGGCAGTAGGAATCTACGAGCGGGACGGCGGTATGCTCTGGAAACACTACGAGAGTTATTCTCAAAATAACGAGTCGCGACGCGCCCGCCAGCTGGTCATTTTCTTTATTGCCACAATCGGCAACTACGACTATGCACTTAACTGGATCTTTCACCAGGATGGCGTGCTGGAAGCCGATGCCGCCCTAAGCGGAATCATGCTCCCCAAAGGTGTGCGCGAGACTAAGGCCAACGCTCATGGACCAGGCTTTAAATCGGGCCATCTTGTTTCTGCGAATATTGTCGCCCCGCATCACCAGCACTTCTTCAGTTTCCGGCTGGATCTGGATGTCGATGGACCGAACAACTCGGTACATGAGATGAACACTCGCGCATTGGCTCCAGGGCCCACCAATGCCTTCCTTAATGGAATATTAATGGAAGAAACAATTCTCAAAAATGAACGCCTGGCTCAACGCAAGATGAGTATGCCGCTGGCGCGGACCTGGATGGTGGTCAATCCTACTGCTCAAAACGCGTTAGGCCATCACACCAGCTACATCCTGGTGCCCGGGTCAAACTCCTTGCCTTATATCGCTCCAACCTCTCAGGTGCGACGGCGCGCGGGCTTCATAAACAACCATTTCTGGGCCACGCGCTACAAAGCCGATGAGTTGAGCGCAGCCGGCGTCTATCCGAACCAAAGTCGAGCTGGCGATGGTCTCCCGCGCTGGGTCGCCAATAACGAGGACTTGGTTAATCAGGACGTTGTTGTATGGTACACACTCGGCGTGACGCACATTCCCAGACCGGAAGAATGGCCGGTCATGCCGGTCACACACGTAGGGTTCAAGATGATTCCCGGCGGCTTCTTCTCCAGGAACCCGGCACTCGATGTGCCCAAATGAACAAG
>JAIVJP010000326.1 GCA_020199975.1 Acidobacteriota bacterium | reverse complement strand
GTTCTCAAGCACCTTACACTAGTCAGGAGATATATGTCAAATATAGAATATATTTTCTATATAGCATATCCTGTATGTGATAAGCAGGAGGCTCATGGATGGGGTGAGGCTAGGCCCGCATAAAGCTCGGTCTGCTTAAGCAAATCAAGCTCTTCTTCACTGACTGTTGAGCGAGCCGCTTCGTTTGTGCCGTAAGTGTAACCTGCAATTTGTGCGTTACTCATGTTGTCCTCCACGAAAGATGAAATTAAACTCTCATCGGTGGCGGGCATTCGACGTTCACGAGTTTAGAATTACAGGAGAGTGTTACTTGGACATTGAAGCGTACCTTAAGCGCATTAACTATCACGGCTCGCTCGCTCCTACTGCCCAGACGTTGCGAGAGTTGCAAGTAGCGCACTTGCTGGCTGTGCCCTTTGAGAACTT
This sequence comes from Acidobacteriota bacterium, assembly GCA_020199975.1. GTDB lineage: Bacteria > Acidobacteriota > Blastocatellia > Pyrinomonadales > Pyrinomonadaceae > PSRF01. The sequence continues at coordinate 5,464 of JAIVJP010000326.1, read as the reverse complement.
GAGTATTCACGCCAAGCAGCCGATTGTTCTCGATGATGAAGCTCTGTTCGAAAAAATCGTTGAGCGTCAGCGTGGCGGCTTCTGCTACGAAGCCAACGGTCTATTCGCCGCATTGCTGCGTTCGCTAGGCTTCAGTGTTGCAATGCTTTCAGCCGCAGTCGCACGTGAAGATGGGGGCTTCGGTCCGGACTTTGACCACATGACGCTGATGGTCACGCTCGACGAGCGTTGGCTCGCGGATGTCGGGTTCGGCGACTCGTTCCGCGAGCCGTTGTTCTTAGATGAACCGGGCGAACAGGCGCAAGGCAAGCGCGCCTACCGGATTGATGCGGACGGCACACATCTGATTCTCATGCAGCGCGACGGCGACGATGGAGGAGGCGCATGCAAGGCTCAGTATCGCTTCACCTTGCAGCCGTACCAGTATGCCGACTTTGAAGAGATGTGCCGCTACCATCAGACTTCGCCGCAGTCGCATTTTACCAGAGCGCGCATCTGCTCACGCGCGACGCCGGAGGGGCGCGTAACCTTGAGCGAAATGCGGCTCATTACAACGACGAATAGTGAGCGGCAAGAGCGAGTGTTGGCGAACGAGGAAGAGTACGCGGCCCTGCTGCGTGAGCATTTTAACATCACCATCTAATCCGTGGCTCTCGTTAGCGCGCGGTGAGAGCAAATGAACAAGCGAATCAAGGTGGCTTTTCTGGTGATGGTTCTGCTGCAAGTCCGTTCACTCTGTTGAGGACACGTAGACCGTCACGTTGTTTGTCTCCAGCTTGGAGAATTTCAACGTTTTTTGAATGGCGGTCGAGAGACAGGGAATTACTGTTCAGCTTGGCGACTCTTGTGACGTTTCATCGCAGCGACTTCCCTTTCCTTCTGCCGTTGCTCCTCTTCCTCTTCCTCTTCAGCGATACCAACCACCATAGCATCGAACGCAGGCAGGCGCGCCACCTCCGGCATAGGCACGCTTGTTCCGCGAACCGAGAACCAGATGATTTGATTCAAGGCTCCGGGGTCTGCCATGTCGGCGTGCGTCATGTCCTGCTCGGCGGTGAGCTTCATCCACCGGGCAGTTGCCGCATCGGGCGCCGGAGGGGTCATCAGATTGTCGAGGGAGATGTTCGGAAGCTGTGCCTTGTATGGTCGCAAGTCTGCTTCATCACGAAACAGATCAATCGGCGTGGCGGTGGCGTCGAGTTGATTCATCGGAGGAATGCCTAACAGAAGTTCCATCGTGCGAATCAAACTCACCGTGTTGTGAAATTCATGGACGAGCGCGCCCGGACGGTTGTAGGCGCTGATCACGAGCGCGGGCGAGCGATGCGCGTCAACGTGGTCGGGTCCGTCCTGCGCGTCGTCCTCGAGGATGAAGATGGCGGTGTCTATCCAGTAGGGGCTGGCGGAGACAGCTTCCACCAAGCGTCCGACGGCATAATCATTATCGGCGACAAAAAACTGCGGCGTCGGCATTCCGGCAGCGAGTCCGGCGGTGTGGTCGTTAGAGAAGCGCAGCATCGAGAAGTTGGGCATCCGGTCAGGGCGTCCTGCGACGCGGTCTGCGACAAAGCCTTGAAATTCTTCAAGCCACGCTCCGAGTCGTGAGTTGCCTCGCCACAGCTCATTCGCATTGTCGTTCGTGATCGCCGGATCAGTCATTCCGCCGGACTCTTTTGCGGCGCGATACGAATCCACGGTCATCGCGTCGGGCGTGTAAAGGTCGTAGTTGCGAAACGTCTGACTGTGATGATTTTCGAGCGATTTTTTGGTCGGGAAAGCGGAGACGGTTTGAGAAATGTCAGGATAAGACTTCTCGCGGTTCGCGTTGATGGCGGCAACATCCTTTTCGGAGAGCGTGCCGATGAACTCGCCGTAGTTGCGGTAGCTGAGTCCCGCGCGCGCGCAGGCGTCCCACAGGTAAAGCGTTTCGGGTTCGGCGACATCGCGCGAATTGTGCAGGTAGGGCACGAAGCGACGCATGTAGTCGGCGACATCTGCCGCTTCGACCGGGCCGCGAAAGAGCGGCGCCACACCCTTCGACGGAAAGTAATTTGGAAGGCGATTGAATCCTTCGTAATCGTAGGTGCGCCCGCGCCCGCCGTAGTCCCAACGATAAGCCTTATCAACGTAGTCGTTTGAGAAGGCTGCCGTTGACCAGTTGTGCCCGTCGGGGCTGGCTTCACTGTTGACGAAAAAGCGGTCCAGCAAGCCAAAGCGCAAAGCGAGCGCGCGGTGGTTCGGCGTCACGTCTTGTGTGATCCCGTTCTGAAGCCGCGCGGCCTCGTCTCTGCCGAAAATGGCGAGCGTCGCGTCGCCGTCCGCAAGCTTCCCGTCGCCGCTCCGCTCAATATCACCGAAGACCTGATCGTACGTGCGATTCTCCTTGATGATGTAAATGATGTGCTTGATGGGCGACGCGCCGCGAAAGAGTTTTGTTCGTGTGGCTCCAAGCAATCCGTTGTTGCGCATCACTTGTTGCGTATAAGACGCGAGCGTGCGCTCGTCCGGTTCACCGATGCGGCTGATGTTGCCCGCGACGAGCGAGACGCTGTACTGCCCGCCGCGCAACATCCCGCGACCCATGCCCGCCGGAAAACGGTCGTTCGGCGCGTTCGGCACGCGACCGGAATTGTTGACGACGACCGAAGAATTCTCGAAGCCCGTGCCTTTGCCGTTGCCGACGAAGAGCGCGCCGCCTGCGAGTGCGATGGCCGAAGGATACTGCCCCGTGGGAATGAAGCCGCGCACGCGACTACGCGAACCGCGCCCTGACGCCGGGTCGGGAATGGTGCCCGTCGCGGATGCCTGCGCCGATAGACTGATGACGGCGACGGAGTTGCTGTGCGCGTTGGCGACGAAGAGCGTCGCGCCATTGTCGCTCAAGGCGAGTCCTTCGGGGCTATCGCCGAGCAGCGATGCGTTCTCGCTCAAGCGAACGTTGATGCGTTCAACTTCAAGGTCATTCGATGTATCAATAACGGAAACGCTATCGGCGTTTGAGTTGACGACGTAAAGCCGCGTCAACTGGCGATTGAGAATCATCGCGGTGGGATGGCGCGCCACCGGAATGTACGACTTGACGCGCCGTCGGATGCCGTATGAACTATTTGGGGGGTAGTAGAAACCTTGCTTTCGTTCGCGCGGTTGCTCGTCCGTGCCGAGATCAACAACGGCGATTGATGCATCATTCCAGAGAGAGACGTAGGCTTTCTCCGTTACTTTGCGAGTTAAGGCTAACGGGTCGCGCGCCGTCGGAGGTCCAGTCGGCAATGCAACCACAGCATAAGGGTAAGTGAAGTTTTCTTGTCCCTCGCGGTGTCCGCCTTCTCGTCCGGGAAGGTCGATGCGTTCGAGCCTCCGCGCGCCACGCAGGTCGCTGATCACGCCGAGGCTGTCACCGAGATTGTTGGCGACGAAAAGCGTCTCGCCGTCTGCGCTGATGGCGAGTCCGGTCGGATATACGGGCGCGCGTTCATCGTTGTAGCGCGGGGAAGGCGCGCGCGTTGCAAAGCCGCTCACATCAATGAACGGCGCTGCAATTGTTGTATTCGGTCCCGGCGAGACTGGCGTGATAGGCGTGCGCGCTCCAGAACGGAAACGAAAGGTCCATATCTTATTTTCAAAGCCGCCCGCAACATAAAGTATGTACGCGCCGTCCGTCTCAGCTTGGGGCGAGAAACAAACGCCGACATTAACGCTCTGCGGCATTGGGAAGTAGACACTCTGGATGACGACGGGCGCGGGTCGGACGTTCAGGTCAATAACGCTCAAAGATTGCTGCGCGCGGTTCGACGCGGCGTTGAACTGGATGCCGAAGCCGCTGTTGACGGCGAGCAGATACCGACCTTTGTTGTCCGCTCCATCTCTGTCCGGGCTACGCACAAAATCCACCGGCAGCGCGCCGACGGCGGGCTGTCGAGTGTTTGCGTCGCGCACGAGCGATCCGGCGGGCGTAACGGGTCGCCCTTCCGACGCCGGCTGATTGGTAACCTTGATGTCTGCGGACGAAGTAAAAACACCAATGAACGTCAGTATCAGCGTGCCTGTTAAGGCAATTAAAAGTAGTAGTCGCCGTGTGCGGCGCGGAGTTTGACTCATAAAGGATTTCCCGATGAGCGGCTTATCAATAAAAACAACGCGGCGAAATGTAAACGCATCTCCACCCTAGGCTTCGAGATTCCAGGGAACCGTCATAAGACTCAAGGCATTTTGCATGGTAAGTTCTATAAAATATCGAAGTTAAATCCTGATGACAATCTGCCCAAGTCTTCACCGGGCTCTGTCATTGTCCAGGGTCTCGGGTCAGTACCTGGCGACTGGTGCTTGGTGTAGGGGCGCCCAACTCACTGTTTCTGGCCGGAGCTGCGGAGGTGCTTGGTCGTTTCCTCAGTGACGCTGAAGCCGGAAGGAATGAATTCAGTGGTGTCAGCGGAGCGCAAAGAATAAGGGTTCTTGTCTCGCTGCTCCAGCGATGGTCCTGGCTCTGCAGGTCGTCTGGCAACTTCTACCAGCTTTTTGCTAACGAACAAGCCGTTGCAATCCACAGACGGCTTAGGATCTCCGCAGTATCTGATGGAATCTTGGCGGCTAAGATAATGCCCTCCATAAAAACGTAGAGAAAGATCGCGAGAGCCAGACCGACGCTGGCTGTGATCACCCCAGCTTTGATCTCGTTATACCGCTTGACCTCCGGCGTGATGCCGCGCTGGCGCTCAAGCTCTGCCTTTCGCCTTTCCGCCTCCTCTCCAGAGAGAAACATCTCGGCAACCCAGGTCTTGCTCCAATCGAACTTCTCGTCGGGCTCTCGAGTAGCTACCACCTGCCGCACGGCGTACAGATTCGCGCCGCACGATTTGCAGAATTTCAACTCCTCGCTTTGACTAGAGCCGCACCTTGGGCAAAACATAAGCTCCTCCCGATATAGTATTTTCCAAAATGATACGACAATTATAAGCTCTATGTTCTAAGATCGGAACGTGAACATTCAAGACGCTTACACCGATTGGTCCATCACTTACGATTCTGATCGCAATCTAACACGCGATCTCGATCAGGTCGTAACCAAAGAAACTCTTGCCAATCGGCGCTATCACAACGTTCTCGAGGTTGGCTGCGGGACCGGCAAGAATACTCACCTACTGGCCCAGCTTGGCAAGCGGGTTTGTGCACTCGATTTATCAATGGGTATGCTCGAGCAGGCTAAACAGAAGGTAAAGTCAGACCGTGTCCTATTCGCCGTCGCTGATCTCACCAAAGCCTGGCCGTGTAAAACTGGATCCGTCGATCTGATTGTCTGTAACCTGGTACTGGAACACGTCCGCGACCTGTCCGTCATTTTTTCCGAGGCCCATCGCGCGCTTGTGGCAGGGGGACATTTTTTCATTAGCGAGCTTCATCGGTTCCGACAATATCAAGGGACCAAAGCCAATTTCCAACGCGGGCCGCAAACGATTGAGATTCAAGC
>JAIVJP010000554.1 GCA_020199975.1 Acidobacteriota bacterium | reverse complement strand
CCCCAGCAGGTTCGGCCTGGGCCAGATAGCGCCGCTCGACAAGCACGCCAATGTGTAGCTCACGCGTCATCTCTTCCCTTTCGCGTCCCAATCGACACTGTCTGTTTCCACTAGCCTCAATTGCCGGCAGGATCACTCGAAAACAGCCCAAGATCGAACCGCACTGAGATCTCAGTTCACCCGGATTTAATCAAGCTGTAACTTCGGGTTAATCAACAGATGGGGAAGAAGCCGCAAAAATACTATTTTCTTATCGGTGATGGAGGCAATTGGCGTGTGCTTTATCCGAACTGGAGATGAGAATTCGCAAAGCGCGCAACTTCCGTGGTCTCCCTTGTCGGAGTAGTGCGACGGGTCAATGCAGAACTGAGCCAGAACGTCACTCCGGGGACAAACAGTCGCCCGGTAGTGTTCATCGATGAGCTGACGATGGAGTAAATCGCGCTATCTGGCGGCGGTCGCTGACGATGTTGAAGCGGTGCTCGTCCGTGGCCTCCGACTGGACACATTTGGATACGTTCATGTTCAAAAGATCTTTCTGACCGCATCGGGTCCTTTAGCTCGCAAGCGCACGTCAGAAACTCTTTGCGCGGCGGCGCTGCCGCGTAGATGCATTTCTGGGTCCGTCATAGTAAATTCGCTGATACGAGCCTCCCAACGAGCGCATCATCTTGAAGAAGACCGACGTATTATCCTGTACTCCGACGAATTGCATTGCACCGGGACCGGAAGCAGTCAAAGGGATGTCGCTTGACGTGTGGACCGCATTGGTAATCAGTTCTCCATCCGGATCCGAAGCGACCGATGCGACCTCGCCGTTTTCGACCTGCCCCGTAAGGAGCGTGCCATTTCGGGACGCAGGATCAGCATCCTCCGGACCGTCGCGACGTGGATTAGCGACGACGCGCCCGTCCTTAATAACGCTTGGCGGCAGCGGTAGTTTGTTGCTGATCCAGTCCTCGTAGCGGTCAGTCCCCGCGCCGAAGCCAACGATGAGCTTGTGGGGGGGATCAACTTCATCCGGATAGCCGTCGCCGTTGACATCCTTGTAATCAGTGAAACCGTGATAGGCGCGCGCTACATCTCGGCTCCCGCGCGGAATACGTGGATCAGGATTACGCGCGCCGATTAGCGAAAAGCCGCTGGTCTCGTGATCGGCGGTGACGACCACTAGCGTGTCATTGTTGGGATCCGCGTCGGAGTTTGTCTGTTCGGCAAACCGTTTTGCGACGCCGACGGCTCGGTCAAACTCAATCGTCTCCAAGATCGCTCGGTCGGCATCTTCAGCGTGCGGGACGCACCCTCAATCATGAGAAAGAAGCCGCGCGGGCTAGATGACGAAAGGGAGTTGATGGCCGCGCGCACCATGTCGTCGAGCATCGGGACATTATTCACGCGCTCGGCACCATGACCCAATTTGTCGAATGCTGTCGGCATCGTGCTGGGCGCGAAGAGTCCGAGAAGACGGGGCGAGCGTGAAGCGCTGACGGCTTGCAAAGATTTGGTGGAATCGGTAAAAGCGAATCCCGCGCTCTGGAAAGCCTTCACAAGATCGCGTGCGGGATCAACCTTGGCATTGGTCGGCGTCGAGCGACGCCCGCCTTTCTTGTGTCCCTTCGGCTCGAACCACTGCCGACCACCGCCCATTAAAACAGTGAGGCCGGTTTGGTTGCGGCGGTCAAAGTAATCATCCGCGATGCGCGTGGAGGCATTACGGTTAGACGTGTGGACGACAAACGCGGCAGGGGTCGCGTCCGTCACGTCGGCAGTTGTAACGAGGCCGAGATTCATGCCGCGCGCGCGGCGGAGATATTCGCTGATGTTTTCGACTTTCGGGTTATCGAAGAAAGCGTCGCTCTCCGGGTCAGTACGCTTCAAGGTCTCAATGTCGCTGTTGTCTGGAAAAACACCCTCCTGATGATTGGCGGCCTTGTTACCCGTCGCGTAGCAACTGGCGCCGGGAGCCGAATCTGTGACCATCGCGGTAAGGGACGATGTGGTGACCAGCCCCGTCGCTTGCATCTGGTCCATTTCCAACAGGCCATTCCTGTACCTTCCCTCGGTCAAGCCGCGCGAGACGACCCGTCCGGCGGTGCGATGGGCGACGCCCATGCCGTCGCCGATAAGCAGGATCACGTTACGCACCTTCGGCCCGTTCCCTTGCCAGGCAATGATCTCAAACGACACCTGGCGCGCAGCCTTCCCATCGACGGTCGCCCTCAGGGTATGCCGTCCGGCGCTGGGGAACGACCAGTCGCGTGAAAGGAATGCCGGGGCCCCGTTCAGCGCCTGAGATGACGGGTGATCTAGTTGACGTCCGGTCAAATGGCTTCGGTTATTCCACATGCTAATGTCACGACCGTCGAGCGAGATGTTAACGGGGCCGTAAAGGTTCGGTGGTCCTTCGACACGAATATCAAACCGTTGCTCCACGAGAAAGGCCGAGCCGTCCGGCGGCATGATGCGCACTGATAGCTGCGCAGCGGCGTCGCTTTGATTCGTCGCTGGCAGGGCAGCTTGGCCCCGCGAAGTTACGGCCAACGAGTTGGTAAGCAACGCCATAAGCGAAAGACCCACGATGCTAGAACGGAGCAGCGATCTGCATCGTGCCGAGAAACGAATGTTTGTAGTCATAGTTGCACTCAAGGTTAGATCGGTCTTTGTTTTTTCCTGATGTCTCTAATGTTCGGTCGAGGAGATCGACAAAAAGTCGGTTATCATGCGTAAATCGAACCCGCCGCCGAGATCATGAGAGCCATGAGGAGTCATCGATGCCGCACTATACGGA
>JAIVJP010000269.1 GCA_020199975.1 Acidobacteriota bacterium | reverse complement strand
CAGTTGATTATTCGGACCCCCTTCTTCATTTTGGAGAACGCTTCCCTCCCGACAATTGAACGCGTCTCGGCTGTTAGCGGTGTGTGCACGGTAAGAAAATCTGCGCGCCCGAAAACGTCATCCAGCGGCGCCACTTCGATGTCCAGATCATGCGCTTGTTCGGGCGCGATGAACGGGTCATAAGCGACGATGTTCATTCCGAACGCGCGTGCGCGGCTGCCAACGGCGCGACCGATGCGGCCCAAACCAATGATGCCGAGGGTCTTTTCCTGCAGCTCCACGCCGACGAAATTTTTACGCTCCCACTTCCCGGATCGCAAACTGCTATTGGCCTGAGGTACTCGGCGGGCCAGTGCGATCAGTAGCGCCATGGTGTGTTCGGCAGTGGTGATGGTGTTACCGTCGGGTGCGTTCATGACCACGATCCCGCGCGCTGTGGCTGCGGGCACATCTATGTTGTCTACTCCCACACCTGCCCTTCCGACCACTCGTAAATCTGGGGCTTCAGCCATCACATCGGCAGTCACTTTCGTTTCGCTTCTAACTACCAGACCTTCGCACCCTTGCAAGGCGGCGATAAGCTGATCATGGGAGAGCTTAGTCCTCTTCTCCACTAGAAAACCGGCAGTCCGGAGCGGCTGGAGGCCGCTGTCGCTCACCTCGTCGGCAATTAATATTTTTCGCTGGGTCATGGGTTCGCGGATTATAGCGGTTTTTATTTCTGGATGTCTCCTGGGCAAGGTAGTGATAAACTCTGGCGCGCTTTACAAATCAACTATGAGTATGCAGATTGTCCAGGGCCCTCCGTTCAACCATTAGTCTGAGGGAGAAAATCCAAAGTGATTACCACGGTCTGTTTGAATAGCACCTCCAAGACTTTTACTGAGAACTGCCGTTCAGCGGACATTAGCGAGCTGCGTCTGGAGGATGGCAACGTAATCTGGGCCGACGTCAGCGATCCGACGAGCCGCGATTTTGAGGCGCTGGCGGAAGAGTTCGGATTCCATCATCTCTCAATTGAAGACTGTAGAAACGCACACCAGCGACCCAAGGTCGAAGAATACGCGGGTTACTATTTTATCGTGCTCTATGAGGCCGAATTAGCTGGAACAACCGATCGTCTGGAATTACGTGAGCTAAATATTTTCCTCGGCAAGAACTATCTCGTCACAGTACACAGTCGTCCCATTCGGGCGATTGAAACGTCAAAGCGGCTTTGGCACGAATGGACGGATCGGGCAGAGCAAGGCTCAGGACTGCTCGCCTATCTTTTGATTGACGCGATCGTTGACGATTATCTACCGCTGCTGGACATCGTCAGCGAACGCATGGACGAACTCGAAGATTCAATCTTCGGCGAATGGAGAGCCGAGGTCATCGAAGACATTTTCACTATCAAGAAGAAATTGCTGTACCTGCGTCGCTCCATAACGCCGCTCCGCGACGTTTTTAATACGATGCTAAGACGCGAGCAACCGATCTTCCCGCGGGAAACGCACATC
>JAIVJP010000553.1 GCA_020199975.1 Acidobacteriota bacterium | reverse complement strand
AGCGGCATCTCAGCACAGCAAAAATCGCAGGCTGCTAGATGATGTCTGACCAGAGTCGTGATTCCAGGCGACAAGGCCCGCAAGTGAAATGAGAGCAGTTTATTAGACGAAGGGCAAGCGACCGTCTTTGTAAACGAGGCTACGGTTGAGGCTTTCATTTGTACCCCTGATGCTGCACAAATCTCGGACTTCAACTCAACGAATCGGCCTACAACGAAAAGCCAGGGGGCATTTGGCGTTCGCCGGCGGGTCAAAAAAGCTCACTAATTCAATAGCAGGAAACACCCAATCCTGAACCAATTCCAGATCCTGCTTCCTCCTCAAGATTTCATAATCCTTTCAATGGTCTTGATGGTCTGTAAAAAGATGTTGCCCATTATTAAAATCTTGCTAAGATATGCCAGGTTAAGCCAGATGGCCTCGGTTCTTTTGACTCTTCTTTCCAGAAAGACATCTTTTTGAAGTAAAAACCGACAAAAACCCTCTGGGTCAGAACGGAAAATCCAGTGAAATCCATATGTCACGAAATAGAAAAAGATCTAGAACCTGGCGCGGGGAAAGATCAACCGTCGCAGTTACGCACGCGACGTAATTCGGCGCGATATGCGAAAAGTGGAAAGTGGGTCGAAAGCCTTCGTTTCTCAGACGTAGGTCGCCTCTGGACTGAACTCCACCGCATTGTCTCCCACCACCCCCTGGTCAGGGCTTCGCGTAGCGCAGGACTCCTGGTGGAGGAAGGCGCCACCACCGCATACACAGACTTAACCCAGGAACTATTTGTTCAGCTCTTAAGTAAAACCAGATTTGAACACTATCTCGAAACGGAGATGACGGATTACGAGATTGAGTGTGAAATCAGTAAGATTGAACTGACCAACCTGTTGACGGCGGAACTCCGCAAACGTCATCCCGAAAGCTACCGTCTTGCCCGTCGGATTTCTACGCTTATTCAATCCAGGTCGAGTTTTCGCCGTTTTGACACAAGCGGGACTAATGATGAGCCTCACCGACGACTGGCGGATCGGGTTTACGGCCTAAGCGAGTGGCTCGACGACAAACGCCGCCGTGATTCGCATGACCTTGAGCAGCGAGCTCAGATGGTTTCGGTGCGAGCAAGAGATACACGAATGGTTGGCTGCACCGGGGATTCTCAGGTCGTGATTAGTAATTCGGACCTGGAGGATCTAATCGTTTCGGTGTTGGATGCCATGGACTCGCCCGCAGACGTACGTACGCTGCGCAGCCTTGTGATGTCACGACTGCCGGTCATGGACATTTATCTCGTCCCGCTGGACGGCGACGACAACGACAACGAGAATCATTTCGAGCCGGTTGATAAGCGAGAAAATGCGGAACAGAGACTATTGCGGCACGAGTCGGAGAACGAAGCAGCGGGCTTTGTGGACCAATTCCTCAAAAATCTGCACGAGACCGTGCGCGGTAAGATCAAACAGTACAACCGTATTCTCGGTGTTCTGTGGCATTGCTATCTCAGTCCTGAGG
>JAIVJP010000325.1 GCA_020199975.1 Acidobacteriota bacterium | reverse complement strand
CGTGTCTGGTGCGCATTGAGAAGATGCCCAAGCTGCAAACGTCATGCACGATTATCTGCACTGACGGGATGGTAGTTACAACGCGGAGCGAAGAGATTGAGAAGGCCCAGCGCGGAATGATGGAGTTTCTCCTGGCTAATCACCCGCTTGACTGCCCCGTGTGCGATCGCGGCGGCGAGTGTGAGTTGCAGGAAATGGCGTTCAGTTGGGGTGATCTGGAAGAGCGATTCACTGAGCGGAAAAATTACTATCCAGAGAAGTATCTCTCGCCGATCGTAGCTAACGATCCGCAGCGCTGCATTCTTTGTAAGCGTTGCACGCGGGTCTGCGATGAGTGGATGGGCGAAGACGCCATCGAAGCCGGCGGCCGCGGCGCAGATACGGTCATTGGCACATACGGCGGCTGGCTGGACTGCTCCCAGTGTGGTAACTGCATCGAGGTTTGTCCGACGGGAACGCTGCTGGACGCCACTTACCGGCACCAGGCGCGACCCTGGGAACTCTCCCAGACGATTTCAACCTGCACATATTGCTCGGACGGTTGCCAGATGTCGCTTGGTTCGCGGGGTGGCGAGCTGATGCGCATTGTGGCGCGCGATCGGTATGTTAATGGACTTAATGGTGAGTTTCTTTGCATCAAGGGCCGGTTCGGGCACCCCTTCGTGAACCACGAGGAGCGCATTCGCACACCCTTAATCCGCTACAAGAAAGGTGGCAAGCTGATTCCCGCCACCTGGGACGAGGCGATTCGCCACGTGGCTCAAAAGCTGAACGCCGCCGCCGATGCTCATGGCCCTAATGCGATAGGAGTTGTCGGCAGTCCGCGTATTACCAACGAGTCTAATTACGTCCTCTATAAGTTTGCCAGCCAGTTAGTGGGTACTAAAAACTTCACAGCCACTGACGCATTCAACCTAAAACCGTTTTTCGACAACCTCGGCGGGCCGCTGGCGACGCACAGTGACATCCGTCATGCCAGCACGATTCTATTAATTGGTGGCGAACCCGAGGAACTGCAGCCGCTAACAGCCAAGCAGGTCCGGCAGGCGGTCCGCAACGGCGGCGCGAAGTTGACGGTAATTAATAACGTTCGTATTCGCCTTACTGAACAAGCGTCGCGGTTTATTCACATCCGTCCCGGAAGCTTGGACGCCGCAGTGCTTGCCTTGCAGATTCCATACCAGGATGCACTGGCTGCCCGCAAGATGGGTGTCGAACACGGTGACCTGGCAACGCTGCGACAGTGGCTCACCGAGTCGCAAGGTGACCTGGTGATCATGTTCAGTGCGGAACTCGGCGCGGAGGCGCAAGCTGTAGTTGCGCAACTTCCATATGCTCTCGCAGGCGAAGGCCGGCGGGTACTCTTGCATCCGCTGCCGCTCTTTAACAATAGTGTCGGCGCTCACGATATGCACATCATGGACGGTGAGCTGAGCGCTATTCAAATGCTCGACGCGGCAGGTGAAAACATTCGCGCGCTTTACATGGCGGGAAGTTTCCTGAAAGAACAGTTGCGCGGCCGGGAAAGGGCACTCGGCAAGCTCGATTTCCTGGTTGTTCAGGAACTCTTTGGGACCGACACTACCGCTTTCGCAGACGTCGTCCTTCCCGCAGCATCGTTTGCCGAGGTGGATGGAACTTTTACCAACAACGATGGGTTTGTTCAGCGAGTGCGCCAATCGATTCCTCCCGTGCATAGTTCAAAGCCCGACTGGATGATCACCTCACACATCGCGAATGAACTCGGCGTGGATTTTGGATTTCAAACGTCAGCCAGTACTGTCTTTCGCGAGATTGCTGAACGCGTCTCGGCTTACTCGGAGCTTCGCTATCCATTGCTCAAGGACGAGGCACATCCGGTCCAGGCAAAACATCTCATTGCCGAGCGCCGAGACCTATCCGCGACAGTGAACACTCTGACCGCGTTCGTCGAGGCTTTGCCCGAAACTGCGGAGAAAACTCTGGTGACGCCTAGAGTGGGTCACGAACTGTTTAAGATTGGAGCGATGACTGGAAAAACGCCTCAATTTCATCTGCTGGCTGCGGGCAATCCGCGGCCAGAGACTGTAAGTATTTCGCCCCTTTATCAGATTACGATTGACCATAGCTTACGGGCGATGGCGGACTGAGGCCATTGCCGATTTCCGATTTCCGATCGCCAAATTCTAGTACTGGTGCAGTTTCCAAATCGCCCGATGAAGCTTTGTCGTTCCACGTCATTACGGGACCGCGAGCGACCCGATGCTGGATTCAACCCGCATTTTGGACTAGATTTGGCATCACCGAACCCCAGCAGAGTTGAGTGTAAGGCCGGGTTCGCTACCGCTCGCGGTTCCGTAATGGAGTGACATCGTCGACGTGGGCCAAACTGCACCAGTACCCAATTTTAGATTGTGTTTGCTGATGATTGTTGATTGTGATTGCTGATTGCGTCTGCGTGTATTTAGAAACAGTATGATCATACCTGGCTGCCGCCAATCGGCAATTGGCGATCGGCAATTCGAAATAACTCAATGGACTGGAATAATCCTCTTATCCATTCGGTGCTGGTGATTGTGGCGATCACTATCGCGTTTCTCTCGATCATGCTGCTCGTGGCTGCCACAGTGCTTGCCGAGCGGCGCGTGTTGGCTTTTATTCAGGGACGCGTGGGGCCAAACCGCGTGGGTTATGGCGGCGTTCTGCAGCCCTTCGCCGACTTCATCAAAACCATGGTCAAGGAAGACCTGGTTCCCGACCGTTCCACCAGATTCGTTTTCACGCTGGCGCCGATGATCGCTGTAATCACAGCCATCATGGCTATTGTTGTCTACCCTTTCGGTCCCACGATAACTCTTCCCTTTATCGACTGGTCTTTTCCCCTGGTGATTGCGCGCTTTGATGTTGCCTTGCTTTACGTGCTGGGGGTGACCTCAGTGGGAGTCTACGGCATCGCCCTCGCCGGCTGGTCCTCGAACAATAAATACAGTTTGATGGGCGGCCTGCGATCTGCTGCTCAGATGATTTCCTATGAGCTCTCGCTCGGCCTGTCGCTGGTGGGTGTAATACTCATCTCTGGCACTTTAGACATCTACACCATCGTTGAGCAGCAGTCTGGTTGGTACGGGATGAACTGGAACATCATCTATCAGCCGGTGGGATTCCTCGTGTATCTCATCTCGGCTATCGCGGAAACGAATCGCGTCCCGTTTGACTTGCCGGAAGCGGAGACCGAACTAGTTGCGGGCTTCCATACCGAGTACAGTTCCATAAAGTTTCTGCTCTTCTTCAACGCCGAATATATAAACATGATCACGGTGTCGATGCTGGCGACAACCCTGTTTCTCGGCGGCTGGAACGTCCCTTTTGCCGAGCACCTATTTGGCCGTGGCAGTCTCCTCTCCGGGCTGGTTAGTGTGTTTGGTTTTGTCGCCAAGATAATCTTTTTCCTTTTTCTCTACATCTGGATTCGCGGAACGTTGCCGCGCTTTCGCTTCGATCAACTGATGGATTTTGGTTGGAAGGTGCTGGTGCCGGTGGCCATTCTAAACATCCTGGTGACCGCCACTGTGATGTTCTTAGGCCAGTAAATAGTAAATGGTAAATAGACAGAAGCAAACACCAATTGAGCAATCCACCGTTGAACATTGCCTTCAGCCGACTCTCTTGAACCATTTACGATTTACTATTTACCATTTACTTCTTTAGATGATGCTAACAAGTCTTCTCTTCATACTGTTTGCGGGACTGGCGATCGGCTGTGCCATTGGCATGGTCGCACAGCGAAACCCTCTTTATAGCGCTATTTCGCTGATTGGCGTATTGCTCTCCCTCGCCTGTCTGTACGTGATGCTGGCAGCTCCTTTCATCGCCGCCGTACAGGTGATCGTTTACGCAGGCGCGATCATGGTGCTGGTGGTGTTTGTAGTCATGTTGCTTAACGTGGAGGATGAAGAACCTCGACGCAAACGCCTGGCATTTCTGGTGCCGACAGCCATCGGCCTGGCGGCAATCCTGATCGCAGAAACCGCATTCATTCTCTATGCCGTTCAGGATTCCCCTTACACGCCTCGCCACGGGATTTCCAACGTTGGGTTGACTGCATCGGTTGGCGCGGGACTATTCACGAAATACCTCCTGCCCTTCGAAGTCACCTCAGTGTTGCTGTTGATGGCTATTGTGGGTTCGATGTCTCTCGCGCGGCGCCGAAACGCACTGTCCCCAACCGCCCGCGTGGTTCCCGGAAGCCAAGTGCTGGCGATGAGTATCGTTAATCCGCGTTCAGTTGATGACACGACGGCTGTCGAGACGAATTCGACTGCGGAAGCAGCCCAACTTATGGGCGTGGAACTGCCGCCAGACCAGGAAAGGCGAGACTGAAGCATCTATGGGCCCACAGCTTTCATGGTATCTGGCGCTCTCTGCCATTCTTTTCACGATTGGCGTTGTAGGCGTGATTATTCGGCGAAACGTAATCGCGATGTTCATGTGCATCGAGTTAATGCTCAATGCCGTGAACCTCACGTTCGTCGCTTTTTCGAGTTTCTTCCAAGACGTAACCGGGCAGCTCTTTGTTTTCATTGTGATGACCGTGGCGGCTGCCGAGGCGGCCGTCGGACTGGGCATCATTATCGCCAGCTTCCGCAACCGCGAATCGCTAGATGTGGACGACGCGAGTGTTATGAAGCTATAGGGTTTCGTCCAAGGGCAGCAGTTTTTGTACTTTGTTCTTTGTACTTTGAGTTTTGGACCTTGGTCCTGGAAAGAATCAAGGTGTGGTGAAAGAACAAAGTACAAAGAACAAAACACAAAGCTCAAAACACTAACGCCGAAATAAGATTGTGCACGAGAACAACCTCCTAAGTTTAATCATCTTCGCGCCGCTCGCCGGCGCGGCCATCAACTGGTTTGTCGGCCGGCGGCTTCGTAATGAGAAGATCATCGGCATCATTGCATGTTCATCTGTCGGCATCTCAACCATCATCGCTTTCTATCTGGCCTTCAAATCAAACGGCGCGCTTCGTTCCACTGAATCTCTCACCGATCACCTTTGGACCTGGATTCAGGTGGGCCGTTTCCGTGCGGACTTCGCCCTGGCACTGGATCGCCTAAGCGGCACATATGCTCTCTTTGTCACTTTCGTCGGATTTTTGATCCACCTTTTTGCTGTCGGCTACATGCATGGTGACAGCGGCTTCTATCGCTTCTTTGCCTATCTGAACCTTTTCATGTTCGCCATGCTGACGCTGATTCTGGCGGACAATTTCCTCCTCATGTTCGTGGGCTGGGAGGGAGTGGGACTCTGCTCCTATCTGCTGATTGGTTACTACACGGATCGCAAAGAGGCGGGAGACGCAGCGAAGAAGGCTTTTATTACAAACCGCGTGGGCGACTGGGGATTTGTGTTGGGCCTGATGCTCGTGTTCTTCCTGACAGGTTCGATCAGCTTCTTTGCAAAACCTGAGCACGGAGTCATAGGCGCGCTGCAAGCATTCGCGGGGATGAGCGTTGACCCGTTTACCTGGAAAGCGCTATTTGCCGGCGGCGCTACGTCGGTTGCGATACTCCTTTTCATCGGCGCGGCAGGCAAGAGCGCGCAGATTCCTCTCTACGTTTGGTTGCCTGACGCGATGGCTGGTCCCACTCCGGTTTCCGCCTTGATTCACGCGGCCACAATGGTCACCGCCGGCGTCTACATGATCGTCCGCTGTTCGGCCATTTACACACATGCGCCGACGGCGATGTTCATCGTGGCGATCATCGGCGCTGCCACCGCAGTTTTTGCCGCTACCATCGGTCTCGCTCAAAACGACATTAAAAAGGTGCTCGCGTATTCCACGGTCTCTCAGCTCGGCTATATGTTTCTTGCCTGTGGAGTGGGAGCCTTCGTCGCCGCTATTTTCCACGTGATTACCCACGCCTTCTTCAAAGCACTTCTCTTCCTCGGTTCGGGTTCAGTGATTCATGGCATGCATCATGAGCAGGACA
>JAIVJP010000268.1 GCA_020199975.1 Acidobacteriota bacterium | reverse complement strand
GGCTTGAACAGCAGACACTAAGAAAAAAAGCGTCAGCGCGCAGGCGACGCCCCGGAGTGTGCAAAGTAGTTGTGAGGGTTGTAGACTGCGATAACGCTTAGCTCTGGTTCTTGTCATTTCGTCAGTTCGGCGAACAGCCGTTTTTGTGGCACGCGTGCAGGTCTTAGGTGCCCGGTAAAGATCTTAGATGGGCGCTAAGATGAGAACGGTCGGCTAATGCCTGCAGCAATGGCCCCTGGGCAGTGAATTCAACGACGCTGACTGACCCAACAGGACAAACCAGCCGGTAACGAAAACGTCCCACATCGATACCTAGTAGGCTGCAGAGGATAATTCTTATCGTCGCCTTATGCGAGACAATCAGGATATTCCCGTCCGCGAACTGCTGCTTGATTTCCTCAATAACTCGTAAGCCACGGCGAGCAATCATAACGGCCAACTCCCCTCCGGTTGGTGCATGCCAGGCCGGATCCGCCAGCCAACGAACATAGTCGTCGTGGTATTCCATGCCGACCCTCTCTTTGCTCATCCCTTCCCACTTACCATAAGCGATCTCTTTCAAGTCCGCCCGCACTTCCAATCTCTTATCCACGGCGTCGGAAAGCGGTTGGGCCGTAGCTACACTTCGCCGCAGATCGCTGGAGTAAATCGCGCTCCAGGGTTTGCCGCGGTAGGCAGTGGTGAAAGCCTGGGCCATTTCCCAACCCTGCTGAGTCAATTCAGGATCCAAGCCGGCTCCGCAGAAGTTGTCTGCGCGGCTAAGTTCGGTTTGTCCATGCCGAAGGAGATAGAGAGTCAGGCTCATTCGAGGGGCGGCAAGATCGAGCGTAGGTGCGCACTACAAAGATGGACACTCGTTGTTTTACTTCGGACGCACCGAGCCACTAATCTTCTTCCTTGTGGTCTCACCTGTTCGTAGGACGGGTATGCCACGGTCAACGTGCGCGTGCGGACGGGGGATGACATGGGTAGCGACAACTTCTCCGACCCGGCTCGCAGCCGCCGCTCCAGCATCGACAGCGCTTCGCACGGCCGCCACCTCGCCGCGTACAATTGCAGTCACCAGACCGGCGTCGATCTTTTCATACCCAACGAGCTGCACGTTTGCGGCTTTGACCATCGCATCGGCCGCCTCAATCATGGCGACCAACCCTCTGCATTCAACCATACCGAGCGCTTCTTCCATGATTCATCCTCTCGGAGCAGTGTCAGGCAAATCGTGTTAGAACTCCTGTCACTTAGGCGCGAAGAATATCATACCTTTTCCGGCGTCCCGCTAATTCCTTAATGAGTGAATAGGCGCTGGAATTCGTCCGCCGCGCTGGATAAAACCTGCTGAAGAGAAAAGACTGGCTGCCATTATCGGTGCGCTGCCCAGCAGGCCGCCGTACTCGACCATTTCGCCCACCGAACAGACGCTGGTCCACGCTTCGAGTTTGTCCAGGGAGAGGGCGCCGATTTGCACGGCTTCGATCATTCCCGCATCTTCAGACACCGGAATGAAAGCTCCACTCATGCCACCGACCGATCCGCTGGCCATCGCACCGCCCTTTTTCACGGCGTCGGTAAGAAGCGCCAGTGCAGCTGTGGTTCCGTGAGCCCCGGCGCGCTCGAACCCCATCGCTTCGATAATGTTGGCCACTGAATCTCCGGCCACAGGCGTGGGCGCGAGTGATAAATCGATGATGCCGAACGGCAGACCCAACCTGCGCGCGGCTTCTCGACCCACGAGTTCTCCGGCGCGCGAGAGCTTGAACGAGAGCTTCTTAATGATTTCAGCTAACTCCTGCAGCGGCAAATCAGCAGGCGCGTGTCTGACTGCATAATTCACCACGCCCGGGCCCGAGACTCCCACATTAATAACCGCTTCAGGCTCGCCGACACCGTGAAAGGCGCCAGCCATAAACGGGTTGTCTTCGACGGCGTTGGCGAAGCAAACGAACTTGGCGCAGGCAATTCCTCCTCGTTCGCGCGTGCGCTCGGCAGCGTCTTTGATTATGTTCCCGACCTGCCGGACCGCGTCCATGTTGATGCCCGCCCGGGTGGTCGCCACATTCACTGACGAGCACAAATGTTCGGTACTGGCTAAAGCCTCGGGAATGGAATTTAGGAATTCAGTCTCCGAGTGGGTAGCACCCTTGTGCACCAGGGCGGAGTAGCCGCCAATGAAATCGACGCCAACTACCTCGGCCGCTTCATCGATTGCGCGTGCCAATTGCACCGGGTTGCCGGTGGAGGCTTCCGAAATCATCGAAACAGGCGTAACCGCGATCCTTTTGTTAGCAACCCGAATTCCAATCTCATCGCCGATTTCGTTTACCGTGCGCACCAACCTGTCCGCCACGCGCCTGATCTTTTCCCCGGCGCGCTCAGCCGTCCTCTCAATCGACTCGCTGGCGCAATCCCGCAAACTCAAACCCAGCGTAACGGTCCGCACATCGAGATGTTCCATCTCGGTCATCGCCACAGTCTGAAGGATTTCGGCTTGTGAATATTCCATAAGCACCCCAGATTTTTGATTTTACTTTGATCTGAGATCACAGATCGGAATAGTCCGAAGCCTGAAATCTAAAATTTAGCTTATCAATTCACTGAGTAATAACAG
>JAIVJP010000552.1 GCA_020199975.1 Acidobacteriota bacterium | reverse complement strand
ATGCCCTCGGACGGTATTCCTTATCCGATTTTTAGCTTTACTGCTCTGGTCCCGTGGACCTTCTTCGCTCACGGATTAGGACAGACAACTGGCAGCCTGGTTGGCAGCGCTAATCTGATTACGAAGGTCTATTTCCCTCGTTTAGTCATTCCCCTTGCCTCTGTGCTTTCCGGGTTGGTCGACTTCATGATCGCCTTCGGTGTGCTCATCGTGATGATGCTTTACTATGGCATTTTGCCGACAATTAACACGCTTTGGCTGCCGTTGTTCCTGCTGCTGGCGCTGGTCACCTCATTGGGCGTAGGGCTGTGGCTCTCAGTGCTGAATATGGAATATCGTGATGTACGCTACGTATTACCGTTTATTATTCAATTCTGGATGTTCGCGACGCCGATTGCCTATCCGAGCAGCCTACTCTCCGAGCCCTGGCGCACGATTTATGGATTGAATCCGATGGTCGGAGTCGTCGAGGGCTTCCGCTGGGCGCTGTTGGGCGCTAACACCGCGCCGGGGCTAACCATTGCTGTCTCTGCGCTGGCAGCATTCGGTATTCTGGTCGGTGGGGCATTCTACTTCCGCCGGATGGAAAAGAAGTTTGCAGATTTGGTGTAAACGATGGCAATGAACTTCAAGGGGCCTTCCAATTCCTCGACGGGCAGCGAGAACTCAGAAGCCGGTAGTTGCTTGATTATCGGCGAAGTTGCCCAATCCCATGATGGTAGCTTAGGGATGGCCCACGCTTTCATTGACGCTATCGCGGACGCTGGCGCTGACGCGATCAAATTTCAGACCCATATTGCCGCCGCCGAAAGCACGCCTGATGAGCCTTGGCGAGTTAAATTCAGTCGGCAGGACGCAACGCGCTACGATTACTGGAAGCGAATGGAGTTCACAGAGGCGCAATGGCACGGTCTCAAACAGCACGCCGAGGAGCGCAAGTTGCTCTTTCTCAGTTCGCCGTTTTCGATGGAAGCGGTCGAACTTCTCGATCGCGTGGGAGTGTCCGCATGGAAGGTGGCCTCCGGGGAAGTGAGCAACTTCGAGATGATCGAGCGCATGGCCGCCACCGAACTTCCCATTTTGCTCTCCACAGGTATGAGCTCGCTCGGTGAGATTGATGCGGCAGTTGAACAGGTAAAGTCGCATCACGTACCGGTGTCCGTCTTGCAGTGCAGCTTGGCCTACCCTTGCCCTCCGGAAAAAACGGGACTCAACCTCATCCCTTTTTTCCGCGGACGTTACAACTGCGCCGTCGGCCTCTCTGATAATTCAGGCACGATCTACCCCGGGCTGGCTGCTGCCGCGTTGCGCATCGAAGTGCTGGAGGTACATGTCACACTCAGCCGCGAAATGTTCGGGCCGGATGTCGTCGCTTCGATCACGACGATCGAACTGCGTCAACTAATCGAAGGTATTCGCTTCATCGAGAAGATGTTGGACAATCCGGTGGACAAGAATGTGTTAGCTGATGA
Organism: Acidobacteriota bacterium; assembly: GCA_020199975.1. Taxonomy (GTDB): domain Bacteria; phylum Acidobacteriota; class Blastocatellia; order Pyrinomonadales; family Pyrinomonadaceae; genus PSRF01. Next base: position 58 of record JAIVJP010000552.1, on the reverse strand, counting down.
GGCCGCTCCGCTGCGCTGCATGTTCACCAAGAGCGTGGTGGCGCGAATGGACTTACCC
>JAIVJP010000267.1:1251-2781 GCA_020199975.1 Acidobacteriota bacterium | reverse complement strand
GCCAGGTTGCAGTAGGCCTCAGCCACATTGTCGCCTTCACCTATCGCCTCCACATAACAGTCAGCCGCTTTCGGATCCCCCTGCTCGTGTAACAGCAATGCCTCTTCGAAAGGCGTCAGCAGACGCGCCAGTCTGCCAACTTCCGCCCGGAACAGATTCAACTGCCCTTGAAGCTCAGCCTCAATCTGGCGAATGCTCTGGCCCTGCGATTTCAACTCGCGCACGCGTCTGAATTGCGTGAGCGCGTGAAAGTCGAAGCTGTAGTCTTTGGATTCAGGCGATGAAGTGGCCTGGATGATTCCTTGTTCGGTCCAGCGGCGAATCGTGCGCTCGCTCAAACCAAAAAGCTGTTTGATCTCACGAATCGAGTAGTTGGATTTGACACGTTGATAATCTGCCTTCGCTGGGACAGGTGAGGGGAAGGAGAGAACCTTATTGCTGTTTTCGTTCATCAATAAAACTAAGAGCCTAAGATACCTTTCGCTTCTTAGCTGCCTTTGGCTTGGCCATCGGCTTGACCAGCGTGATCTGCGGTTTCTTCTTGGTCGTACTCTCGGCCTTCACCATAGGTTTACGGACCGATTGCTGTAAGCTCTTCTTAAGCGCGCTCATGATATCAAGTCTGGGTAGTTCTTCAACCTCAAATTCGACTGTCTTCTTGCCTTGGATCTTCGACTCGATCAACTTCTTGAGCGCTTCATGATAGTTGTCGACAGTGTCGATCTCCCCCAGCGAAGTAGCCATCTGTTCCACCAGAGTGGTCGCAAGCTTGAGCTCATTCTTGTCGAGCTTCTGTGCACCATCGATCTCAGGAACGTTCTCGATACTACGAAGCTCATGCGGGTAATGCAGTTTCTGCAACACCAGACCCTTCTCATGAGGGAAGAGGGCCACCAGATCTTCGCGGTCGCGCAGCACCACTTTGCCGATGCCAATCTTGCCGGTCTGTTTCATCACTTCGCGTAGCAGCGCATAGGGTTTTTCGGCGACCGGGCCGTCGGGTCCTGCGTAATACGGAGAGTCGAAGAAGGTTGTGGGAATTTCGCTTGCATCGACGAAGCCGATGATGTCCACGGCTTTGGTGGTCTTGATCTTTACCTTGGCAATATCCTCAGGTTCGACAATCGCATACCGGTCGGCCTCGTACTGGTAGCCTTTGGTTATCTGATCATTGGTGACCACCTGGTCACACTTCTTGCAGCGTTTGTCGTAACCAATCGGGCCGTAATCATCGCGGTGCAATTGGTTAAACTGAATCTTCTCCGAAGTCTCAATCGCGTTGTAAATACGGACCGGAATGGCAACCAGCAAGAACCTTATGTGACCTTTCCAAATCGATCTCATGGCTATCTCTCCTGGGACGCGGGCGTCGCTGACCTCGTGCGGCGCTGGGTAATTGCGCCTTCTTGCGAGTCTCGCCCCGCAGAAGGCGGCGAGGGCCACATATTATGCGGCCCCTTGGCGGAATAGTAAAGCCTTATTCTGTTGGACTTTCCGGAGGTTTGGCGGAGGTAGCGCTCGAACTACGCG
>JAIVJP010000267.1:0-1206 GCA_020199975.1 Acidobacteriota bacterium | reverse complement strand
GACGCTCGAAAGAGTTGATACATCGGAAGCTACTGACCTACACACTTACGCGCCTCCTCTCTACTCGACGGACATCTTTTTCTGTGCCCAGCTCGTAAGTTTTTGATATAGGGGAGGACTATGCCGACGGCAACACGCGTGATTACCTTTGCTGTGATCTGTTTTGTTCATGGAGTTACCGCGCCGGACGTTGCTACCGTCGCTCCGGGTTCAAAGAACATGCAGGCTCCGGCGGTCGAGCGGCGCATTCATATTAACCGGCCCGGCGCGAGTGATAGTCGTTACGCATATATTCCTTTCGATGTGCCGCCACGCACCGTTCGGATCAGCATTAGTTACCAATATGCACGCGCAAATGGAGCTAACACGATTGACATCGGACTTTTCGATGCACGGTCTACCGGTTCCGAGCCGGATCCGCGAGGCTTTCGCGGTTGGAGCGGTGGGCGTCGCTCCGAGTTCTTCATTTCCCGCGCTGCGGCAACGCCCGGTTACCTTCCGGGGACCATGCCAGCCGGCACATGGCGCATCATTCTTGGTCTTTACCAGGTTGCGCCAGCAGGCGTCGATGTTTCTCTGAAGATCCAAATTGAAACAGAGGGCAAGATGTCGCCGAGTCCTACCTCAGTACTCGGGAAGACGGAAATATCAACGAACAATTCGGTAACAGTATCGGCAGCGCAGAACAGCGCGCCCATCGCTTCGCCTCCTCATCGGAAACGAACCAGGCAATCGGTTCGTTGGTGGAGTGGCGATCTTCACATGCACACTGTCCATAGTGACGGTGACTGGACTATCGCAGAGTTAATCTCCAGTGCGCGCAATGCCGGTCTAGATTTCATCTCCATCACGGATCATAATACAGCGAGTCACCACCCGGAGATTGATCGCTCATTCAGCGGTGCGCGGCAACCACTGGTGTTGCGCGGCGAGGAGATTACCACTTACGGGGGTCATGCTAACGCGTGGGGTCTGCCTTCAGGAACGTGGATTGACTTTCGCGCTCGTCCAGGCGACGCCTCACGCATCTCGAACATCGCCGCGCAGGCGCACCGTGCGGGCGCGCTCATCTCAATTAATCATCCATTCGCGTTGTGTGGTGGTTGCGCTTGGAGCTACGCCGATGCGGTGCGAGACTTTGATGCAATTGAAGTATGGAATGGTGCGTGGGACCAAACCGATGAGTTGGCGCTAACGATGTGGGAT
>JAIVJP010000324.1 GCA_020199975.1 Acidobacteriota bacterium | reverse complement strand
AACAACAGCAGCGTTCCATAGGGAGCGAACTCCTGGTTCCACATCAATCCGCCATTTGTGGTTCGCTCAAAGACGGATGCGCCTTCGCGAAAGTAGAACGCTCCGACAAAGGAAAATGCGGCTATCAAAGCGTCACCGACGACCAGCGCCAACTTGACCGTGGGGATAACCCACTGCGGCGCGCGTCCGGGAACGCGCACAGTGCAGGCAGCGATTCGTGGGTTCTTGATGCGCTCGGCTCTCATTACTAGATTCAACCAGACCGCGGTAGCAGCGACAGCATAGAGCCTGGGGCGTGAGCCCCAGGGGTCGAACAAATAAATTCAATCAGCCCGCGACAGCGGGCGACAGCGGACTAAGAACGTGTTCGTGCGTTAGTTTTCATCAACAATGTCTCTTTTGTTGCCACTGCCGCCCGCCTTCGCGGGCTCGAATCTAAATGCGATTGTCCTGGGGCTCACGCCCCAGGCTTTATGCTGTCGCCGGCTATCGCGGGCTGGTTGTGACTTTTTACCTTTCACCCGACACCTGACACCCAGCACCCGGAACCTGACACCCACGAAATGAGAGCCGAGCGCATCAAGAACCCACGAATCGCTGCCAGCACTGTGCGCGTTCCCGGACGCGCGCCGCAGTGGGTTATCCCCACGGTCAAGTTGGCGCTGGTCGTCGGTGACGCTTTGATAGCCGCATTTTCTTTTGTCGGAGCGTTCTACTTTCGCGAAGGCGCATCCGTCTTTGAGCGAACCGCAAATGGCGGATTGATGTGGAACCAGGAGTTCGCTCCCTATGGAACGCTGCTGTTGTTCGTGGTGCTGATCCGTTTGCTGGTCTTGCAATATTACGATCTCTACCGGTTGCGCGGGGAGTTTTCCTTTTTTGACGACGCAATACGCCTCTTCAAGTCAACCGCGATCGGATCACTGCTGATCGTGGCGGCAGCTTTCCTCTATCGTGGTGGTTTTCAATATCGCGCGTTCTCCTATGCGCGGGCCGTCTTCGTGCTCGACTTTCTGCTCTCGTTCGCCGGCGTTGTTACCCTGCGATTCCTGGTGAGAAGCTTGCAGATGTTTGCGAGACAACGGCAGCTTAATCTGATTCCTACCTTGGTGGTCGGCCAGGGACCCGAAGCAGCTCTGTGTATCAAGGAAATGCGCGAACGCCCCTCCCTTGGCTACCGCGTTATTGGCGTTGTTGAGAACAGCGCGGTTGAAGGGCCGAGACAGGCGACTTACGAAGGTGTGCCCGTCATCAGCAACCTGGCCGGACTACCGGATGCTATCCGGGACTCGGGAGCTAACGAAGTGATAATCGCCGACCCCCGCGTCGATGGAGATGCGCTCTTCGATGTCATGATGCGCAGTGGGCGACGACGCGGCGTAGAGTTTCGCATCGCGCCCAACCTTTTCAATTGCCTGCCACGCAAAACCGAGATCGATCAGATCGGCGCCCTGCCGATGATCCGCCTTTTTCGCGAACCACTATCAAATGCCGCCAGGATTGTTAAGCGCGTTTCTGACATAGTAATCGCCGTGCTTGCCCTCGGCTTGCTCTTGCCGCTTTGGCCCATCATCGCGGTGCTTATCAAGTGGAATTCCAAAGGGCCGATCTTCTTCAAGCAGGAGCGCGTCGGCATGGACGGCCGCATCTTCCTCGTCTACAAATTTCGCACCATGCATGTAGACTCGGATCACACCATTCATGAGGAGTATCAGCGCATGTTCATTGCCGGACGGGCGGAAGCGAACCTCGGCGACGCCGAGCGACCCGCATACAAACTTCCTGCCGACCCGCGCATCACGCGCGTCGGGCGTTGGTTACGTCGCACGAGCCTGGACGAAGTTCCGCAGCTCTTCAATGTGCTCCTCGGCGATATGAGCGTCGTTGGTCCGCGCCCGCCGATTCGTTACGAAGTGGAAGCTTATGAGCTGGCCCACCGTAAACGTCTGGACATGAAGCCGGGATTGACCGGGTTGTGGCAGGTGTCCGGACGAAACCGACTGCCCTTTGAAGAGATGGTGAGGCTCGACCTGTTCTATATCGAGAACTGGTCGCTGCTGCTCGACCTGAAAATTATCCTGCGCACGGCGCTGGTGATATTACGCGGTGACGGTTATTAGCCCCGCATAAATCGAGCCGGCTCGCTAAATCGCCGCATTCCGGACCTAAGCCATAACTCCGCGTCGACTACATAGTCTGGCGCTTTGGCCGTGCTCGCTCGCTGCCGTTCGCTATGGAGCAGCGCTCGCAGGCAAAACTGATCGAAAAAATCTTCTTCGAGTGGACCCACTAAATCGTTGGCTTCCCAGCGAATCCCAGTCCCACTACCAAGTGTTACCGAGCGAACTACGCAGTTGATTGCCCCGCAAGATGTAAGTGAAGCTCACGGCAGGGTCCCCGCACGGAGAGCCCGCGTGCAGTGCAAGAATGATAGAATCCGATCAATGGATAGTTTTCTTCCTGTACTGACGCTGTTTGCGGGTGTTCTGCTGGGGGCAGCCGCAATCTGGTTCATCTTTCGCACCAAGCTTAGATACGAATGCGACCGAGCCCGCGCTGAAACGGAAGGCGAGCGAGCCACTCTCGCCGAGCGGCTCGCGGGAAAAGATCGTCAGTCGCAAGACCTGCGGGAGGCGCTGGAGCGCGAGATTGCCAAGAGTGATCACGTTAAAGCGGAGAGCGCTAACAATCTGGCGAGGCTTTCAGCGCTACAAACTCGCCTCCAGGAAGAAAGAAAGGCATCTCAGGAAAAACTGGGTTTGTTAGATGATGCGCAGCGGAAGTTGGCCGACGCATTCAAGGCACTGTCTGCCGATGCCCTCAGAAGCAACAATCAATCATTTCTAGAACTGGCAAAGGCAAAACTGCAAACGATTCAAGAGACGGCAAAAGGCGATCTTGAGATTCGTAAAAGTGCGATTGACGCGCTGGTGAAGCCGCTTAAGGAGTCGCTGGACAAAGTCGACGGCCGGATTGGTGAACTGGAAAAGGCGCGCGCCGGAGCCTATTCCGAGTTGCGCGAGCAGGTTAGAACGCTGGCCACTTCTCAGATGCAGTTGCAGGCGGAAACGGGAAACCTCGTGAAGGCGTTGCGTACGCCGCACGTACGCGGGCGTTGGGGCGAGATCCAGTTGCGGCGGGTCGTAGAACTCGCCGGCATGCTTCAGTATTGCGACTTTGTTGAACAGGAAACCATGGCCACCGAAGACGGGCGCATACGGCCGGACTTGATCGTTCGACTCCCGGGCAACCGGACGATCGTCGTCGATGCAAAGGTCCCTTTCGATGCCTTTTATGAATCCATCTCTACGACGGACGAGGAAGTCCGGGGCGCGCGATTGAAAGACCATGCGCGCCTGGTACGCACGCACATCGGTTCTTTGAGCAAGAAATCCTATTGGGAGTCGGTACAACCTACACCCGAGTTTGTCCTGCTCTTCCTGCCAGGTGAAACCTTCTATAGTGCCGCGCTGGAGAACGATCCGAAATTGATAGAAGACGGCGTCGACCTCGGAGTAATCATCGCTACGCCCACCACCTTGATCGCACTACTTAAGGCAGTATCGTACGGTTGGCGACAGGAGCAGATGGCAACTAACGCTCATGAGGTGAGCACGCTCGCGAAAGATCTGTACGACCGGTTGCGAACGTTTACAAATTACTTCGCAGACATCGGCAAAGGACTCGAGCGGGCACTGGATTCTTACAATAGAGGTGTAGGCTCACTTGAAGCACGTGTGCTCGTTACGGCTAGGAAGTTCAAAGAACGTGGTGCTATTGCCGGCGAAGAGATCGAAATCCTGGAACCAATCGACAAGACTACTCGCCCGCTTCGTCACGACGAAGGCGGCCTTTTTCCCGATGCCGTTGCTGACGAGCCCGAAGACTTCGAGGACGAGGCCGCGCCATTATTCAGTCTCAAAGCCGCAAGTGGTGATAGTGGTGACACTTAGATTCTTAGTCGAAGCGCTCATTACAGAACCGAGAGCGATAGCGACCGCACTCAACTTCCTATATCAACCACGCGGAGTCAGATATAATCAACTCACACGAGCTCTACCCAAGATTCTCACGTACAGGAATCTGTTCAAATGCACAAACCGACTCCGACTCACCAGGAGTTTAGCGACGACAATACACCTCTCGCTTACCTCATAACGTTTCGAAGCTATGTACCTGGCTTCATGGCGATAGCCGGGGTTCAGTGGACCGCCTGCACAACGCTTTCCGGACTCCACGGCTCTCTCCTAATCCACTGAGACGCAACTATGAACGGCGCCTGTCAAGCGGCCACCAGTAAAGCTGACAGCGGAACGACGAACGGCCATCCAGCGCGGGATTCGCGATACATGTAAGATTCGCAAGTAGCTGTTGTGGGCTCTTAATATTCGCACTGACCACGTTCACACGGTTGTTTCGGCTGCCTGCAAATCGAAAAAGGTGCTGGCAGCGCTGAAGGCAAATGCGACTCGTGTTATGAGAGTCCGGTTGCTGGGAACCATTCGGTGAGGCACTACGGCAATTCCCCGCAACTAACGATCTTAACTCTCACCTGCTAAACTTAGCGCGAACACTAATAGTTTTCCGGAGAAGCGTTGGCAAAAGAGATATGGCTGGGACCTCTGCTGGGTAGCAATCGTACGCGTCTCATCGAACGCTGCGCCGCGCTGGCTTCAGAGCGTCAGGCTGACAGTTTCCTCTATCTCGCCGCGTCACACCCGCTTTTGGAAGTAGTAACTGAAGGAATCCTCGACGGCAGCTCCAATCGCGGCGTCTGGGGGGAACTTCCCGTCTATCTTTTTCGAGGCCTGGTGCGACGTATACTCCTGAGTGCCGTCAATGAAACCGGCGGTCGCCTAACATCCCGCATTCCTATTGACAGCGAAGAACTACCTCTGCAACGCAGCTTCATCTCCCAGATTCTTGCGCGGTTGAAAGCGCAGGGGGAACTGAAAGCAATCGCTCCCCTTGCTGGCCGCGAAGGGTGCGTGAATTCTATCGCCACGCTGATTGGCGAAATTGAGCGGGCCGCAAAGTCGCCCGCCGAAGTAGCGCAGATAATCGCCGCTCGCATCCAGGATCAAGCGCCGCGAACAGGTGCGACGCGCGGTGACCCGCATCTGCAGACCGATTTTGACCGAGAGATTGCCCTAATATATTCAACCTATAGTGAGTTGCTAAACCGTCACCAACTAACCGAACAAGACGCGGATCAGTTGCGCGCGCTTTCTATTCTCGATGGTAAGCTTGATGGCCAGGCAGTCAGTATTCCCTGGCTTGCGAACGTGCAACTACTTGTGCTCGATGGCTTCTTCGACTTTACGCCAGTGCAGGGCGAGATCCTGCGACGCTTGATTCCGCGGATTCCGGACGTGGTGGTCAACCTCAATCACGACGAACTCAACCAGGAGATTTTCCTCCCATTTCAGGAAACCATCGATCACCTGAAAGCCATCGAGCCGTTTGAGATCAAACGAAGCGCCAAGGGCTTTCTGAACACTCTGGGCGCGTTATCGAATCTGCGTAAAGACCTGTTCAACCCGTCGCTGACTCATGCCAAGCCGCAACCCGATGAAACCGAGGCTGAGGCAGAGGTGGCGGCCGAAATCACTTATTTCGAATGCGGCGATCGGGATACCGAGGTTTGCGCCATCGCCAAGGAAATCAAACGACTGGTCTTGCGCGAAGGGTACAACCTGGCTGACATCGCACTGGTCGTACGTCAACGGGCTTCTTACGCAGAGACTATTACCCGGGTGATGCGCGAAGAGTTGTTGCCTTGCAATCTCGAAACGCGCCTTGAAGCGAACGACATTCCCGCCAACCGCGCGCTGCTCAAACTCTTTGCGATTCTAGAACAGCTATCTCGGGACGAAACTGCGACGCCAAGGACCTCCGAGATTGCGGATCTGATCAAGTCGGAATACTTCCGTCTAAACGATGAAGAGCTGAAGCTGCTATCCGCGCGGTTCGACGTGCAGTGTTCCGAGCTACGCTTAAAGAAACGTTTCGGTATCGGGGTTTGGAACGCCGATGCGCTCGAGAATGCGTTCGCTTACGTGGGCAGCGACCTGCGCGTTACCGCTTGGCTGGCCCGGGCTCAGACGCTGATTCAGGAGCTGCCGGCAGCTAAAGCAACACGAAACCTGCTCAACATTGAAACCGGCGAGCAAGGCCGGGACCCTGACGTAGCCGATCAGCTCGAGAACGCCGAAACCGCGAAGGTTGAGGAGAAAGACGCTGAAAGGAAAAGGCGACCATCGCGCGACGTTCACCCGGCGGCCATCGCCTGGGCGGCGCTGGTTATTCAGTCGTTTGCTGAGCGCATTCAGACAGTGCCTCGCGAAGGCAGACCATTGGATTTGCGGCTGGCATTGATGAGGCTTCTCGAGCAGTTCAACTTTCGCGAACAAATCGCTCGGCCTATAACAAACTCGATCGAAGACCGAGAACTTCCCCAGGCAATCCTCAACTACAACAGTCTCGAAGCAATGCGCCGCGCCTTGGTCGCCGCGATCAAGAGTATTGAGATCGCCGCCACGATAGGTCCGCCTAAAAAAGCACGGTCCCCAGGCGGCCAGTCCGCTTGGGGTGGCGGACCGCCGGCAATAAAGCTAGCTACCTTTCTTGAGGAAGTGCGACGTTGCCTAAGTTCGCAGTCACAAGTTGCCGCTGCCGCCCATCGAGGCGGTTTGCGCGTGTTGGAGGCAACCGATGTACGCGGCCTGCGTTTTCGCGCTGTGTTCATCGCCGGATTGGTCGAAGGCGGTTTTCCACTGCGAGCGTCGCGTGATTGGATCTATCCGCACGAAGAACGAGAACGCCTGAAGCGAGACGGTCTGACGTTGGAAGATATTTCACCGGCCACCTTGCTGAAAGAAGAACATTACTTTTATCAATCGGCGTGTCGCGCTACTGAGCGACTTTACCTGAGCCGGCCGCTGTTGTTGGAAGATGACTCTGAAACCGTCGCTTCCTACTACCTTGATGAATTAAGACGTGCCGTTGCTCCTCTTAAGATCGAATCCGTGCCGATCCGTCGAGACTATGAAGGTAAGGAGCTTGAGAGTGTTTCCACCACCATCGAGCTGTCAGTTGCCCTGGTGCGCCAGCAGGAGCGTCATCTCCATCGAGGAGAAAAGCGGACGCTACAGTCGGGGCCGCGAATTAAGCGGCTCCTGGCCCTGGCGCGTAACGACGGATTCGTCAGCAACTCGGTGCTCCGGCGTGTCGAAATTGAGCGCGAGCGCGCCAGTTACCTGTTTGGTCCCTACGACGGTGAGATCACTGACCCAAATTTGATTGCCTTACTGAATCAGAGATTCGGACCAGATTTTGTTCATAGTGCGAGTGGGTTGAGTGTCTATGGCAATTGCGCTTACCGGTTCTTTGGTTTGCGTGTTTTGAAGTTGGAACCGCGTGGAGAAGCCGCGCTTGATTTGCAAGCCATCGACGCAGGCAAGCTGCTGCACGACATCCTGCGGCGCTTCTTCGAGCAACATCGCCGCCAGCCGCTGAATGAACTTGATCGCGAGCAACTTCGGCGAGAGTTGGCTGACACTGCGGACCGCGTCTTCGACGAACATGAACGAGTGGTGCCTCCCCTCAACAAACAGATTTGGAAGATCGACCGCGAGATACGCAAGATTCTCCTCGACCAAGTGCTGTTGTATGAAATGGAAATTCAGCAGAACTCGGCAGCCGCGGGAGTGGTACCGGCTTATTTTGAGGTTGGTTTTGGCGGCTTTAAATCCGCGGCGCGTGACCCGCACTCGAAAGATGAACCGCTGGAGCTGGTCCGCTCCACGTTCGTGGGCGAAGAAGCGATCAAGATCAGCGGGCAAATCGATCGGGTGGATGTGGCAAGCGACAATACGCTCATCGCTTACGATTACAAATTGTCAACAGGCTCCAGCACGGACGACATGAGATCTGGGCGCAGTCTGCAGCTCCCAATATATCTGGAAGCTCTGGAGAAGTTGATTCTTCCAGATCATCCAATCGCGGGCGGCGGCTACTACATGATCCGCGGCGGGAATGAGCGACGCAACAAAGGCCTGCATCGGGCCCAGGCGTTGCAGTACTCAAAAATTAGAGCGAATGTGAACAGCGTTGTCTCTGATGACGAGTGGGAGCGAATCCGCGAAGAGGTGATCGCAAAGATTTGGGACTTTCTCGATCACATGCGGGCCGGACACTTTAGCGTAAATCCGTCAGAGAAGGAAAAGACGTGCAGGTTTTGCGATTTTACTGCAGTTTGCCGCTACGACCGCTATCGAATTGAGAGGAAGAAGCAGCAACCGAGTGAAATTGGAAATGTTCGGTGAATTCTGGTCACCTGCGGCTTCGCCGCCCTCCGTGCGGCAAGGCCATGAGGCTCTGGGAAAACTCCGTACAGATAACGCTGAAAGCGTTCGTTAATTCGAGCCCAGGGTTGCTTCAACCCTGGGTCTATACACATCCAAAGAATAGTAACGCCGAAGGTGTTGGCTAAATCGCGCGTGCAACAGTCGACTCGCGAACTCTTTCAGAGTTTAGGGTTTATGAAGAATTGGGGTCCCAGGGTTGAAGCAACCCTGGGATTTAATTAGCGAACGCTTTCAGCGTAATTCGAGCCGAGTTTTGGCTCACATTCATAGCCTTACCGCACTGGGGCGCCAAGCCGCAAGAATGAACGGTTACAAACAAGAAGGAGCGCGGTCATAAAACAGACGCGCCAACTAGAACCTGAACAGGCAGCGGCGGCCTACGAGATTCAAAAGCACATCTCGGTGACCGCCGGCCCCGGCTCGGGCAAAACCACGGTGCTGGTCGAGCGTTACCTGCACATCCTCCGCGAGCGAAACCTCTCCATTGATCAAATCGTCGCCATCACCTTTACCAATCGCGCGGCAAACGAAATGCGCGAGCGCCTCAGAGCGCGACTCAACGAAATCCTGTTCACGACCTCAGGGGATGAGAGAAAACGTTGGCTCGGTTATAAGCGCACGCTCGATGGAGCGGTGATCACTACCATTCACGGTTTCTGCGCGCGGCTGCTACGCGAATTTCCGGTGGAAGCAGGGGTGGACCCGCAGTTTCTTTTGCTCGATGAACATCGAGCGGCGATGTTGTTGGAGTCGGTCGTCGAGGAAGCACTTTCACACTTCATTAGCTCCGGCCACGTTGAGATTTCCCGATTAACCCTGGGAGTAGGACGGGCAAAGCTGGCCGCCGCCCTGGCGCAACTCTATCGCGAGGTACGTGGCCAGGGCCTCTCATGGAAAGATCTGGCAATGAAGACCGCGAACAGCCATTCGACCGAGGAGGATCATGCCTTAGCTCTTGTCGACCTCTCGCAGGCGATGAATGGTTTTCTCGCCTTTCGCAGGACGACTTCCGCACAAAGGATCAACCAAGCAGAAGTGAGTTCAGCATGGGCCAGTCTTCAGTCCTTAGTTCATGGCATTCCGGACCCGGACGGACTGGCCGACTACTGCCGCGGCCTAGAGGGTTTTCGCAAGCTGCGCCCTTCGGCTACAGGAGACTTAAAGCCGCACGTCACAGCGTTGGATGAACTGCTCTGGGAAAAGAATCTGCTGGGGCGTGTGCCGCAAATCTGTCTGGATTTATTTTCCAAACAATATGCGCTCGAGATTGTAATGCTGCTCACATTCATTGACGATCGGCTCGACGAAGAAAAACAGAAACTTTCTGCGCTTGATTTCGACGACCTGGAACTGTGGGCCCTTAAACTATTGGCGCGACCGGAAATTGTGACGCGGGCGGCCGAACGCTACAAGGCTTTTCTGGTCGACGAGTTTCAGGACACGAATGGATTGCAGCGCCGGTTGCTCGAACGCCTAGCCTTGCAAAGATCCCGGCGCGAAAGTGCGAACCTGTTCATCGTGGGCGACCGCAAGCAATCGATCTATGGCTTTCGCGGCGCGGATGTCGACGTATTCCGTGAGATGACGGCAACCTTAATCGCAGCTGGCGGAGAAGAACAACCTCTGCACTTGAATTTCCGCAGCCAGCCGCCGCTGATTAACTTTTACAATTTTCTTTTCCGGCGCCTCTTTCAACCAAAAGAAGAGGTAACAGAACAGGAACGAGAAGAACTCGGATACGTCGGACATGAACCCAGTGAAGCGAAACGCGAGCTGCGTGATGGTGGTCCGCTCGTTGAGGTGATGATCACGACTGAGGCCTCCGAAGATGATGACGATCCCAAAGCAGAACAAACGTCGCGCGAGCTTGATGCTCAGCAATTAGCGCAACGAATCATTGCTCTCACTGGTAGTGTATTTCCCGGTTCCATGAATACCGTGACCGGAAATGCTGGGACCGCAGGCGTCCCGACTGCCTCAAGCAACGCATGCGCTCCAGGCTCAGATGAAGCTGCCAAGTCAACCAAGATGCCATTCGCAGTTGAGGGCGGGCAGGATGCCCGCGCTCCACGGTACAGCGATATCGCGCTTCTGTTTCGCGCGATGACCAACGTTGGCGTTTATGAGTCGGCCTTTCGCCGTGCAAATATTCCCTATCAGACGGTGCTCGGACGGGGTTTCTACGAGCGGGAAGAGATCATGGACTTGATCCAGTTGCTGCGGTTTCTGGATAACAAGACGGACGAGCTTGCGTTGGCGGCCGTCCTCCGTTCTCCGCTCGGTGGCATTTCCGACAATGCTCTGCTGGCGCTTCGTTGCGCGCCCTGGCTGAATGAAGTCGATAAGGGAGATCCGCTTCGCCACTTCACGCAAACGCGCAAACTGTTTAAGGCGCTGCGACGGCATCGCGAAATAGCTTTCATCGGTGACGAGGAACAGGATCTGCTCGAACGTGCTGCCGCCCTGATCAAAGGATTGGTTGCGCGACGACATCAGTACCCGATTGGGACTCTGCTGCGGCTTGCGGTCGATCAATCAGAGTTCATGACGGTGATCGCGGCTACCTTCGAAGGCGCACAGCGGTTGGCGAATGTGCAGCGACTCTTCACGCTCGCCGAACGTTTCGAACGATCGGGCACTCACCTGATTCGCGACTTTGTCCGTTATGTAGAGGAGTTCGAAGCAATAGGTAGTCGTGAGAGTGAAGGCCAGATCGACGAAGCCACGAACGCTGTGCGCTTGATGACCATTCACCAGGCAAAGGGTCTCGAGTTTCCCATCGTCATCATTCCGGAGCTGCAACGCTACTCAAAGGTTTCCGACAATTGGTTTCTGCTGGACCGTCATCGTGGTTTGACTCTGAAGGTACCGGATGGACGCGGCAAGTTGGTGGCGGGCCGCACGTTCAATAGCTTCGAGCAACGTCACGTCTGGCGAGAAAAGTTTGAGAGTATGCGCTTGCTCTATGTTGCAGCGACGCGGGCGCAGGATCGACTAATACTATCGGGCACGACCAAAGACCGCGACAGTTTGGGCGCGAAGAGCGATACCTGGCTCAATTGGATCTGGCAATCACTTGAGTTGCCTGCGCCAACCGAGAGCGGCGTCGTTGATCTTGCCGAAGGTCCGAGGCCCACGCCGGGCAACTTTGCTGGACGTCAGGTTGTCCAGCTTGAAGTAATCCTAAATCTTGCGGACCAGCCGGAACGGCGAGTGCCAACAGCTGAAGATGTACCAGCGGAAGAGATCGCAGAAAGCGTGGGTTCCCTCTCCGACGCCTTCCCGCTCTTGCGCGCCATCGAGCCAGAACGCGACCGGGCGGTCCACCGCTTCAGCGTCACGCAACTGATCAACTATCAGCGCTGCCCGCGGCAGTACTTTTTCGATCGCATCTTGCATGTGCCGGCGGCTGACGCACTGGCCGTTTGGAACGATGCCGAGGCTCCCGAGTCTCCGGCGAACTTAAC